>JAAWEX010000056.1 GCA_022794495.1 Lawsonibacter sp.
AGGAGCAGGGACTGCGGGGGCAGGACCTCCTGACTCCAATCGTCCGGATTGAAATACGGGTGCATCTCAATACTCCTCCCGCCGCCACTCCATGTCGGTAAAGGTGGTAAATTCGGGGGTCCACTGCAATTCCACTGTGCCCGTCTCGCCGTGGCGGTTTTTTGCGATAATGCACTCGGCCAGGTTGGGATTTTCGGCGTCCTTGTTGTAGTAGCCCTCCCGGTAGAGGAAGAGGACGATATCGGCGTCCTGCTCGATAGCCCCCGACTCCCGCAGGTCAGAGAGCATGGGCCGCTTGTCCTGGCGGGACTCGTTGGCCCGGGAGAGCTGGCTCAGGCACAGCACCGGCACATTCAGCTCCTTGGCCATAATCTTCAGGGAGCGGGAGATGTCAGAAACCACCTGCTGGCGGTTCTCTCCCCGGCTGTTGGACTTGCCACCGGCGGACTGCATCAGCTGGAGGTAGTCGATGACGACCAGGCCCAGGTCCTCCACCCGCCGGCACTTGGCGCTGATATCCGCCACCGTGATGGTGGAGTCGTCGTCGATGAGGATGGTGGAGCGGTTGAGGGAGTCGGCGGCGGCGGCCACGCTCTCCCAATCCTCGTCGGTGAGCTTGCCGGTGACCAGCTTCTTGTTGTCCACAAAGCACTCGCTGGAGATCAGCCGCAGGGCCAGCTGCTCCCGGCTCATCTCCAGGGAGAAGAAGGCGGCCTTTTTTCCCGATTTCTTCCCTGCGTTCAGCAGGATATTCAGGGCCATCGAGGTTTTGCCCATACCGGGCCGGGCGGCCAAGAGGATCAGGTCGGACTTGTTCAGGCCGGAGATGGCCCGGTCCAGGTCCCGCAGGCCGGTGGACAGGCCCGGGATGGCGCTCTCGCTGGCGGCCAGCTCCTCCAGGCGGGCGTAGACGTCCAGAATAACGTCGGAGATGGGGGTAAGTCCCTGGGAGGCCCGGCCCTGGCGGATGGCGTAAATGCGCTGTTCTGCCGCCTCCAGAATGTCCTGGCCGGTGGCCGAGCCCTCCTGGACCATGGCGGACAGCTCCCCCGCAGCCTCCGCCACCCGGCGCAGCAGGGTCCTGTCCTTCAGGATCATGATGTAGTCCCCCACGTTGGCGGCGGTGGGGGTGGTGTCCATCAGCTGGAGCACATAGCCTCTGGAGTGGTTCTCGTCATAGCAGCCGTTCTGACGCATGTTCTCCAGCACCGTCACCGGGTCGATGGTGAGGGAGTAGTTGAACATGGTGTAAACGGTTTCATAGATTTCTCTGTTCTGGCGGATGTAGAAGTCGTCGGCACGCAGCTTGTCAATAACCTCGGGGACACACCGGGGGTCGATAAGCATAGAGCCCAAAACCGCCTGCTCCGCCTCCACGCTGTGGGGCAGCTGCCTGAGCAGCAGCTCGTCGGTCTCCGTGGGCATTGTCAGCCCTCCACCACCAGCACGTTGACGGTGCCGCTGATCTCATAGCCCAGCTTGGCCTTGATCTGATAGCTGCCGCAGGACTTGATGGGCTCATCCATCACCAGCTTGGTCTTGGGGATGGCAATGGCGTGCTGAGCGGCCAGGGCCTCAGAGACCTCCTTGCCGGTAACGGCGCCGAACAGGCGGCCTCCCTCGCCGGCCTTGGCGGAAATCTTCACCATCAGACCCTCCAGCTTCTTGGCGGTGGCCTCGGCCTCGGCCTTCTCGGCGGCCTCCTGGGCTTTCTTGGCCTTTTCCTGCTGCTTCATGGTGTTCAGGTTCTCGGCGGTGGCGATCACGGCCAGCTTTTTGGGCAGGAGGAAATTCCGGGCGTAGCCGTCGGAGACCTCCACCAGCTGTCCCTTCTTCCCCTGACCCCGCACATCCTGCTGTAAAATGACTTTCATATCAATCAAATCCTTTCTGAGTGTTGTGTTTGTATTTTGTAGGGGCGGCCTGTGGCCGCCCGTTAGGGTTTACAATTCTTGCGGTCTGCTCCTGTTTTTAAGAATTTTGTTCCTTCTGCCGGGGCTGCGCGGGTTTCTCCTCCAGTCTGGACAGTTCTAATATCAGCCCCAGACCAGATAACCCGCCAGCCAGCAGTCCTACCTGACGCACCGACGCCGCGTGTCGGACTGTATCCTCTGTATACCAGCTATCGGAACGGCCCCAATCCCGGGCAAAAAACTCACCCAGAGACATGGAACACAGAATCAGCACCAGGTTGAGAACAAAAATAACGAAATAAATCGCAATCCGGTTTTTTCTTCTGCATATAAGGTCCATCATAACACCTGTCCTTTCTGCATGCCGCGGCGCTCCAGCCTGCTCATTTTTTACTCCTCCTCCAGGTACTGGTCGATGGCCCTTGCCAGGTCCTGGGCCACCTCGTCCACCGTTTTGCCGGCGATCTGCCCGCCGGCGGCGGCGGCGTTGCCGCCTCCTCCCAGCTTCTCCAGGATAATCTGTACATTGGTGTCGCCCATGGAGCGGCCGGAGATATTCACCCGCTCCCCATCGGGGGAGATGACGAAGGAGGCGTCGATGCCGATGATGTTCAGCAGCTCGTCGGCCGCCTGGGCGGCGGTGACCCGGCCCACCGGCCGGTCGGTGACGGCCACGGCGATATTGTTCCGGTAGAGCTTGGCGTTCTGGATGATGGAGTATTTGGCGATGGTGCCCGCCAGGTCGTTCTGGAACAGCTTTTTCACCTCGGCGGTGTCGGCGCCGGAGCGCCGCAGGAAGGCGGCGGCCTCAAAGGTGCGTCCGCCGGTGCGCATGGTGAAATTTTTGGTGTCCAGCACGATGCCGGCCAGCAGAGCCTCGGCCTCCGCCCGAAGCAGGTGGCTGGGCTCAATGATATACTGCAAAAGCTCAGTAACCAGCTCAGAGGCAGAGGAGGCATAGGGCTCGTGGTAGTTCAACGCCGCCCCCTCGATATAGGTGGCCGCCCGGCGGTGGTGGTCGATCACGGCCACCCGGTTGCAGGACTGGAGAACCTCCAGGGCCTGGACCTGCTCTGGACGGTTGGTGTCCACCACCACCACCAGCGAGCGGTTGTCGGCGATCAGCAGGGCCTCCTGGGGCAGAAGGAAGCAGTCCCGATACTCAGGCAGATGGCTCAGCCGGTCGGCCAGCTCCTGGGCGGGGGAGGGCCGGGCCTCTCGGATGATGTGGGCGGGGATGCCGTTTTTCCGGCACAGGGCGCACACCCCGGCGGCGGCGCCCACGGCGTCGTTGTCGGGGGCCTTGTGGCCCATGATGAACACCTGAGAGGAGTCGGAGATCAGCGAGGACAGGGCGTTGGCCATCACCCGGCTCTTCACCTTGGTGCGCTTTTCCGTCTCCTTGGACCGGCCGCCGTAGAACTCGAAGGTAAACTTGTTGCGGATCACCGCCTGGTCGCCCCCCCGGGACAGGGCCATGTCGATGGACAGGTTGGCAAAGTCCAGCAGCTCCTTGAAGCTGTCGCCGTCCTTGCCGATGCCGATGGACAGCGAGGCATTGATGCCGCTGAGATTGACCACCTGGTGGACCGAGTCCAGAATATCGAACTTGTCCTCCACAAACTTGGCCAGGCAGCGCTCCTCAAAGATAAACAGGTAGCGGTCCCGCTGGTAGCGGCGCAGCAGGCCGCCGGTAGGGGCCGTCCACTGCTCCAGCCGGGAGTCCAGCTCAGCCATGATGCTGGAGCGTTCGTTCTCGGTGGGGTTTTTCAAAAGGTCGTCGTAGTTGTCCAGCAGCAGAACGGCGGCCACCGGCCGGCTGGCCTGGAACTGGTCCCGGATGGCGCTCAGCTCGGTGATGTCCACCCAGTAGGTGGTGGCCAGAAAGCCTCCGCCCCGGCCTCCGGTGCGGGCCAGATGGCCAAAGACCTGAAAGCGCCGGCCGGAGTACTCCACCTCGCTGGGGCACTGGTTTCTGCCCTCCATCAGCCAGTGGGCGTCAAAGCCGGGGATCAGGGCGGACAGCTTGGCATCATACAGGTGCTCCCGCTGGTCAGACAGGCGGAGGAAGCGGTCGTTGGTCCAGATGATGTCGTCGCTCTCCGGGCGGAAGAGCACCATGGGCAGGGGGGAATTGACCATGGTATCCTTGGTGGCGGTGTCCACATTGCCGGTGTAGCTGTCCAGATACTTGTTGATCTCCCGGCGGCGGCGCTGAGCGGACTGGCGGCTGTAGAGCCCCAGGGCGGCCACTACCCCCAGCTCAAGGCCCGCCAGGGGCCAGGAGAAGGCGGCGGACAGCAGCGCGAAGAGGGTCAGGCAGGTGAAGTACAGCCGGAAGCTGGGCTGCAGCAGCTTATTCAATTTGCGGTTCAAAAGGACAGCCTCCTTCTCTGCGCCGCGCAAAAGGCGATCACGCAATAATAAAAGGAACCTTATTATATCAAAAAAGGGGAAAAAGCACAAGCATAAAATCCGGGACAAAGCCCTTGACCGGGAGAAAAATACTGCTATAATAGAGAATACCTTAGAGCCTGTGTCCACAGCCGTGAAAACAGCGGTTTCGGGGTTGTGAATGCAGGCTTGCCACAAGCAGTCAGGAGGAATGAATTATGGAAATCAAAATCACCCGCGCCCCGGCGCTGAAGGAGAAGCCCGACTCCTCCACCCTGGTCTTCGGCAAGAATATGACCGACCATATGTTTATTGTGGATTACGACGCCGGCCAGGGCTGGCACGACCCCCGCATCATCCCCTATGGCCCCCTCCAGATCGACCCCGCCGCAAAGGTGCTCCACTATGGCGAGGAGATCTTCGAGGGCCTGAAGGCCTACCGCACTCAGGACGGCTCCATCCAGCTCTTCCGGCCCAAGGACAATATCGCCCGGATGAACGAGTCCGCCGCCCGGCTCTGCCTGCCCCAGATTCCCGAGGAGCTGGCCCTGGCCGGCATCACCGAGCTGGTGAAGGTAGAGCAGGACTGGGTGCCCCGTGAGAAGGATACCTCCCTGTATATCCGCCCCTTCATGATCGGCCTGGACGCCGCTCTGGGGGTCCACTCCTCTCAGCATGTGCAGTACATCGTGGTGGTGTGCCCTGTGGGGGCCTACTACCCCGAGGGGCTCAACCCGGTGAAGATCTATGTGGAGGAGCACGACGTCCGGGCGGTCAAGGGCGGCACGGGCATGGCCAAGACGGGGGGCAACTACGCCGCCTCTCTCCGGGCGGGAGACCAGGCGGAGAAGGCGGGCTACAGCCAGGTGCTGTGGCTGGACGGCGTCCACCGCAAGTATATCGAGGAAGTGGGCTCCATGAACGTGATGTTCAAGGTAGCCGGCCGGATCCTCACCCCCGACCTGAACGGCTCTGTGCTGGACGGCATCACCCGCCGCTCCTGCATCCAGCTTCTGAAGGACTGGGGCTGCGAGGTAGAGGAGCGGCGCATCTCCGCCGGCGAGCTGTTCGAGGCCGCCGAGAAGGGCACGCTGGAGGAGGCCTGGGGCACCGGCACTGCCGCGGTGGTCTCTCCCATCGGCGAGCTGGCTATGGGGGACAAGAAGGTCACCGTCTCGGGCAACCAGATCGGCCAGATCACCCAGAAGCTCTACGACGAGCTCACCGGCATCCAGTGGGGCCGCATCGCTGATCCCCACGGCTGGATTATGAAGCTGTAAGCTGCGGATAAAAGGGCCCGGAAGCACCCGCTTCCGGGCCCTTCCCTGTGCTGCCGCCGCAGCTCCGCCGGGGATGCTCCTGCGGGGGCGGCTAACAGCCGCCCCCCGCAGAAATATCTTTACTTTTTCCAAAAAATTTATTATAATGTCAGCAATACGACAGGAATAGACAAGGTCTGATTCCGAAAGGAGCTTATTTATGGGTCAAAAGCATATCCGGCTGGGGGCGCTTGTGCTCACCCTGGCGCTGGCGCTGACCGCCTGCGCTCCCGCCGCTCCCGGCGGCGCCAGCTCAGAGCCCTCTGCCTCCACCAGCCAGCCCCTGGACACCGACGAGGTGGTGATGCAGGACATGATCCCCACCATCCAGCCCGAGCCCGAGCCGGAGCCCCAGCCCGTCCTGACCCAGGAGGATATAGACGCCGCGCTGGCCCAGGTAATGGAGCGCTACAAGGCGGCGGGGGTGACGGTGGCTACGGTGGAGCGGGGTCAGCTCAGCCAGGCGGGGGCCTGGGGCTGGGCGGTGAAGAACCAGCGTGAGATGACCCCGGACACCAAGATCCGCATCGCCTCCATCAGCAAGGTAGTGGTGGCCATGTGCGCCCTGGCGATGGCGGAGGACGGTCTGCTGGACCTGGACGCCCCGCTCAGCACGTATTGGGGGGACCGGGCGGTCAACCCCTACAGCAAGAGCCAGCCCACCGTTCAGGACCTGATGACACACACCTCCTCTCTGAAAAACCTGGAGCCGGTCCGGGGGCTGTCCAAGCAGCGGAGCCTTCTGAACAGCAAGTCCACCTGGCGGAGCATGGAGCCGGGGAACGGGGGCTACTGGGCTTACAGCAATTTCGGCGTGTCCGTTCTGGGCACCACCCTGGAGCTGGCCGCCCAGCAGACCCTGGACGACTACCTGCAGCAGCGCTTTCTGGAGCCCATAGGCGCCAAGGCCTCCTTCCTGGGCGGCCGGCTGAGCGAGGACGAGGTGGCCACCCTCTACACCACCGGAGGGGTGGGACGCACCGCCGCCGCCCACGCGGGCCAGTCCGTCCCCAAGGACATCGGCGGGGCCTCTCTCTACTTCGCCGGGGGCTACACCACCAGCTCTGTAGACATGGCCAAGCTGGTGGCCATCCTGGCCAACGACGGGGTATATAAGGAGCCGCTGTATGAGGGGATCGAGGTGACCGACGTGGAGACCGGAACCCAGCTGGTGGTGGCCCAGCCCGTCCCAGGCAAATTCAAGGAGACGCGCTATCTGCTGGCCGAGTCGGTGGAGAACATGGAGACCCCCCGCTTTGCGGTGGACCTGAAGGACTACGCCCCCTTTGAGCAGTGCCTGGTCCTGCGCCGGCAGGAGGACGTGCTGGGACAGGACGTCCTCTACTACCACACCGGCAGCGCCTACGGGGTATTCTCCCTGATGACCTACAACCCCGGGACCCAAAACGGCGTGGTGGTCATCACCACCGGCGCCTCCCGCAATATGAACGAGCGCGGCATGTACGCCCTGTGCTACGACCTGATGGAAATACTTTATGAGAAGATGGAGGAAAACCCTGTATGAAACGCTTTCTTGCTCTGGCCCTCAGCCTGGTCCTGCTGACGGGCTGCGCCCCCAGCCAGCCTGCGGACCAGTCCTCCGGCGCCTCCCAGCCCCCCGCCCAGTCCCAGCAGCCTGAGCCTGAGCCAGAACCGGAGCCCGAGCCGGAACCGGAGCCCGAGCCTGTGGTTGCCCACCTGATGGTGGCGGGGGATATCATGAGCCACATGCCCCTCACCAACGACTGCTACGTGAAGGAGACTGACTCCTACGACTACACCCACGTCATCCAGGAGGCGGCAGAGCAGCTGGCCCTGGCCGACTTCGCCCTGGGCAATCTAGAGACCACCCTGGCCGGCGGGCCGGAGTACTCCGGCTACCCCCGGTTCAACTCTCCTGACGAGCTGGCCTACAACATCAAGGACGCCGGCTTCGACCTGCTGTGCACCACCAACAACCACTGCCTGGACAAGGGAATCAAAGGCCTGAACCGGACGCTGGACGTGCTGGACGAGATAGAGATCCCTCATGTGGGCACCTACCGCTCTCAGGAGGAGCGGGACGAAAACAACGGCATTTATGTGGCCGACGTGGGCGGGATCTCGGTGGCCTTCCTGGCCTACACCTACGGTCTCAACGGCCACCGGCTGCCCGACGACAAGCCCTACGCCGCCAATGTCTTCAACATCGACTACTACACCAGCCTCTCCAACCCTGACTACGACATGCTGGCGCAGGATATGGCTGCCGCCCGGGCTCTGGACACCGACCTCATCGCCGTCATCACCCACTGGGGCATCGAGTACCGCACTCAGCAGAACGGCCATCAGGAGAAGCTGACCCAGTTCCTCATCGAGCAGGGGGCGGACCTGGTGCTGGGGGGCCATCCCCACGTCCTCCAGCCCTACGACACTGTCACCGTAACCGGCGAGGACGGGCAGGAGCGCCAGGGCTTTGTCATCTACTCCCTGGGCAACTTTATCTCCAACCAGAATTTTGAGGACCACCGCAAGGACCTGGCCACCAAGACCACCGCCATCCTGGACCTGGAGCTGACGAAGGACCCCGAGGGAAACACCACCCTCACCGACGTGCGCTACACCCCCTACTACATGGTCCACCGGAACAACAAGCCGGTGGGGGAGCGCCGCCATCTGGTAAACGTCAACCAGGCCATCGCCGATTATGACGCCGGAAACGGCGGCATTGTGGACGGCAGAATCTACAAGCAGCTCCAGGAGGCCCTGGACCTGTGCCACGAGGTGCTGGGCCCCGACGGGGACAAGCCCTCAGAATAAAACAGAAACCGCCCGCCTCTTTCGAGGCGGGCGGTTTCTTGACAGACAGGCCTTTTTGCGTTATTCTGAACTTAGGCAAAAGCGGGCGGGGTCAACTCCGAGAGGAGGAACGCCCATGAGCATCGGTGAAGTCATCGTGCTACTTATGCTTGTGATTGCGGCGATCTCTTTAGGTGCAAATCTAAAGAAATAACCGCCCCCCCGGTCCTAGCGAGAAGCGGCAATTTCAAGCTCTAAACTTGTCAAGTTGGCCGCCTTCCGTCTAGCACACGGAGGACCGCCCTCTTTTGTCCATTATAGCACAGGCAGAAAACAGTTGTCAATACGCTTTTGGGGCGGCGGAAGCCGCCCTTATTTGTTCTCTGGCAGCAGGGTTTTCCGCTTGTGGAGGAAGAGGGTCAGGGTGGTGGCGGAGGCCAGGATGTCGGCCACCGGCTCGGCCACATAGATGCCCATGACGTTCTGGGTGATCATAGGCAGGAGGATAGCCAGGGGCACCAGCAGGATAACCTTCCGCAGCAGGGCCAGAAACAGGCTGGTTTTGGCCTGACCCATGGCCATAAAGGCGGACTGACAGGCCATCTGCGCCCCGAAGGCCCAGATGCCCCCGAAGAAAATGGGCATCACCCGGCCCACCAGCTCCACCAGCTCCCGGTCATCGTTGAAGATGAGGGCCAGGGGCTTGGGGAAGGCCGTCACGATCAGGAAGGCGGTCACGGTCACGGTGAGGGTGGTGCGCAGCAGCAGGCGGAAGACCTGCCGCACCCGCTGAAAATTCTTGGCCCCGAAGTTGTAGCTCATAATGGGCTGCACCCCCTGGGTGATCCCCTGAACGGGCATAACTACCATCTGCATCACGCTCTGCATCACGGTAACGGTGGCCACATACAGGTCGCCCATGCTGCCGCCGTAGTGCTGCAGGCCGGAGTTGAGCACCACGGTCACCAGGCTTTCGGTGGACTGCATGATAAAGGGGGCGACGCCCAGGGCGGCGATGCTGGCAATCACCTTGGGGTCCAGCCCCATATTTTTCCGGCGGATGCGCAGGCCCGACCGCTTGGAGCACAGAAAGCCCACCACCCAGCAGGCGCTCACCCCCTGGGAGAGGATGGTGGCCAGGGCCGCGCCCTTCACTCCCATCTGCAAGCCGAAGATGAACAGCGGGTCCAGCAGGATGTTCAGCACCGCCCCGATGAGCACCGAGCACATGGCCACCAGGGCCTGGCCCTGGGCGGTGATATAGGCGTTGAGGCCCAGGGCGAGCTGAACGAAGACGGTGCCCAGCAGGTAGATGGACAGGTAGTCCAGGGCGTAGCCGATGGTGGCCTCCGAGGCGCCGAAGGCCATAAGGGCGGGCTCCTTGACGACGGAAAAGCCGGCGGTAAGCAGAACGGACAGACAGAGCAGAAGGGTGGCGGAGCTGCCCAGAATCCTCTCCGCCCCCTCCCGGTCCCCCGCCCCCAGGCGGATGGAGGCCAGGGGCGCGCCGCCCATGCCGGCGAAGGCGGTGAAGGCGGAGATGAGCATCAGGATGGGGAAGGTCACCCCCAGGCCGGTGAGGGCGGTGCGGCCCACCTCGGGGATGTGGCCGATGTAGATGCGGTCCACGATGTTGTAGAGCATATTGATGAGCTGGGCCGCCACGGCGGGCAGGGCCAGCTTGAACATCAGCGGGCCGACGGGGGCGCTGGCCAGCGCCTCCTCGCTTTTGTGGGACTGGGACAAGGGGAGTTCCTCCAATCAAATCTGCGCCCCCGCCGGTGAGGCGGGAGCGCGGCCGGTTTCAGGTTTAAAAAATAGTATATCATAGACCGGAGAAAAAGGAAAGGATAAAATGCGAGATGGACGCACCCCGGAGTGCGAGATGGACGCACCCCGGAGGCCATTCGTAGGGGCGCACATTGTGCGCCCGTCCCACGGAAACCTCCTGGCCTCTTGAGGAGGCGGGCGGACGATGTCCGCCCCTACACGGAACCTGCGGATGTCAGGCATCCGTGTTGTATTTCTTCAAGCCCTCGATGAAATGGAGGAGGAAGGTTTTTTCGTTGGGAGACAGCGCACTGATCCAGCCATTCAACAGCTCTTCCGTCTCATCTACCTCATCGCCGTCGTCCTGAAAGCTGCTACGCAAAAAATAATTGATATCGAGCTGAAAGACATTTGCGATATTAAGCAGCGTCTGAAGCTTTGGGTGCATACGGTTTGTCTCCAGCTGTGCGACGGCGTTTGTCGAAATATCAATTCTTTCCGCAAGCTCTGGCTGAGTAATATCTAAAGCCTCTCTGGCTTGCTTGACTCGTTTTGCAATCAATGAATAATCAAGCTTATATCTATACTCCATGTGCAGCCCCCCCTATTAATCAAGGATATGCAGTGGAGTTCGAAAAATAAATCAAGCATTACTATATTTAAATATTGATTATTAATGTATTTTGTGCTATAATATCAATTATTTAAGGGGGTTTTTGCATGAAATTGTCGAAAAAAGAAGAACTGGTTGCATTGGGGTCTCTGCTGTACCTGATCGGAATCGAGATAGACGGAAACAGGGCAGGCTTACAGGAGATTGTAGACCGGCACGGAGGGGTGGAAAGCATACCGGCTACGCAGGAGGTATTGGATAAAATCAGAGCAATCGAAAACGCGGAGCAGGAATTCACCCGGCTGGAGAAGAGATTTTTAGAACTGGAGCGCGAGATCAGAGCATAAAGGCCATTCGTAGGGGCGGATATTATCCGCCCGCCCGTCCCGCGCTCCCGCCCCACGTCCCCCCGACCGCATAAAAACGGGCGGCTCCGGGCCGCCCGTTTCTAATGGACAGAAATATCCTTCCCTGCTAAAT
>JAAWEX010000057.1 GCA_022794495.1 Lawsonibacter sp.
CATGGAGAACCTGGTCTACTCCGCCGCCCCGTCCAACGTGGTGATGAATATGGCCCGGGGAAAAATCATATATGAAAATGGGACATTCCTCACCCTGGACCTGGAGAAGATCCGGGCCGAGGTGGAGCACTACGCCCTGCCCCATATTTTCGGAGGGAAGTAAATGCCCGCCTACTTTGAAATGTCCCTGCAATTCCGGCGGGAGGACCTCTACCCCGGCTTCATCGCGGACTTTGACGCCGCCCTGGACCGGGCCGGGGTGAAGTTTGACTCTGGCTGCTGGGAGGACAGGGGGTTGTCTCAAGGGGAGATCACCGCCTGGAACCAGAAGAAACTGGACCAGGACTTTGAACTGCACGATGACTTTTTGGAGTGGGGAAGCAACGCCGGAGATTATAAGCAGAGTTTCTACCATTTCGAAAATTACACGAAGGTTCGGGGCTTCTGGATCAACCGCTATCCGAGCCGGGACGAATTCAGCTTTACGCTCATTATTCCGGAGGGAGAAATTTTCAGGTGGGTCCCCGGGGACAAACAGGGGGAGGAACTTTTTCAAAAAGGCCTTCCCGCGGGATTTTACCAGCCCGTTATCCGGGCAGAGGCGGCGGAGAAGCTGCTGACGCTGAGCCAGACCCTCTGGCAGTTTCCAGCGGTGAGGACGGTCCAGACCATGATGGAACTGAGCGACGCCGCCACCTCCCTGGAGGACCTGCGGGCGGGGTCGCTGCCCACCGCCTGCCCCTTTGCCATTCTGGAGCCCGGCCTCCCCGCTTTTCCGGAGCTGTCCGCAAAGACGCTCACAGAGGGGCGGCCGGGGCTGCTCCTGCTGGAAATTGATATGCTTCCTCCGGATTTTCCCGGATAATATCGCACTTTTAAATTTAGGAGGCTTCCTATGGCCCGATATGACGCGCCCTCCCGCAGGAGCGGAAAACAAAATACCTTCTTCGGCGGGGCGGCCATCCTGGCGGTGGGCATCCTGGTGGTGAAGCTCATCGGGATGTTTTACAAGATTCCCCTGGTCAACATCATCGGGGCCCAGGGGAACACCGACTTCACCAACGCCTACAACATCTACGCCGTGCTGCTCACCATCTCCACCGCCGGCCTGCCGGTGGCGGTGTCCAAGCTGGTGAGCGAGGCCAACGCCCAGGGCCGGCGCAGCCAGGTCCGTCGGGTGTTCCAGCTGGCTCTGGTGATGTTCCTCATCCTGGGGGCGGTCTCCTTCCTGGTGATGTACTTCAAGGCCGACGCCCTGGCCGACATGATGCACGACACCAAGGCCGCCCCCGGCATCCGGGCCCTGGCCCCGGCGGTGGTGTGCGTGGGCTGTCTGGCCGCTATGCGGGGCTACAGCCAGGGCCACCTGAACATGGCCCCCACCTCCATCTCCCAGATTATCGAGGCCGCCTGCAAGCTGGCCATTGGCCTGCCCCTGGCCTGGTGGCTGCTCAACAAGCTGTCCCAGCCCCCGGAGATCGCCGCCGCCGGCGCCATCACCGGCGTGACGGTGGGCACGGTGGTGGCCCTGGGCTATATGCTCATCAACTTTCTCATTGGCCGGGCGGGGGAGCCCCGCCGGCTGCGGGACGTGCCCGACGCGGCGGGCTATATTGTCCGGGACATCCTGCGCATCGCCATCCCCATCACCCTCAGCTCCTCGATGGTGGGCATTGTCACCCTGATCGACTCCTCGCTGGTTCAGGGCCAGGTCCAGCGGGTGCTGCTGGAGGACCCGGCCTGCTGGGCCCTCTATCAGAGCTTTGTGGACTTCGCTCCCCTGGAGAGCGCCATCGCCGCCTGGAAGGAGACCCTGGCGGAGGGGGCCGCAGCCACTATGTCCGCCCTCAGCGCCCAGGTGGAGGCGGAGCTGAAGGCGGGGACGGCCCAGTCCGCCGCCCAGACCCTCTACACCACCCTGGAGTCTGTCAGCCGCACCCTTTACGGCAACTACGGCGCCTCGCTGAACATCTACAACCTGCCCTCCTCCCTTATGGCGGCCATCACCGCATCGGTGATCCCCACCGTGTCCGGGGCGCTGGCCCGCCGGGACCGCCGGGGCGCCAGCCAGGTGTCGGGCTCGGCAATGCGGGTTACCGCCCTGCTGGCGCTGCCCATGGGGGTGGGCCTGTTTGTGCTGGGCACCCCCATCATGCTGCTGCTCTACCCCGCCCTGGAGCGGGAGCTGGCCGGTCCTCTGCTGTCCTTCCTGGGGCTGGCGGTGGTCTTTGTGTGCATGATGCTGGTGTGTAACTCCATCCTGCAGGCCTACGGCTTTGTCAACCTGCCCATCCTGGTGATGGTGGTGGGGGGCGCGGTGAAAATTTTTGCCAACTACAATGTGGTGGCCCTGCCGAAGGTGGGCATCTACGGCGCGCCGCTGGGCAACATTCTGTGCTTCGGCCTGTGCCTGCTGCTGGACCTGCTGCTCATCTCCAGGGTGATTCCCCGCCGGCCCCGGTACGCCGACGTCTTTGTCAAGCCCCTCATCGCCTCCGCCGTTATGGGGGCGGCAGCCTGGGCGATTTACGGCCTGGCCGCCAAGGTGCTCAGCCGGGTCCCCGCCGGGGAGACGGAGGCGGTGCTCAGCCGCACCGGCAACGCCCTGGCCGCCCTGGGGGCCATCGGGATCGCTGTTGTGATCTACGGTATTTTGATTGTGGTTTTGGGGGGAATTACCCGGGAGGACCTGGCCCTGATGCCCAAGGGAGAGAAGCTTGCCCGGCTGCTGGGGCTGTAAAAAGCCGTGGAAGAACCGGAGAAAGCATGAAATTCGGTGAGAATGAATATTCTTTTTTTCGGGGCGGAGAGAAATTTATCTAAAAAAAGACTTGATAAGGAAGCGAAATTGTGGTAACTTTTGAAACTGGAAAGAGTTTTCATATTGAGGACCTTATAAAAATCATGGAGCTGCTCCGCTCGCCGGAGGGCTGTCCCTGGGACCGGGTGCAGACCCACCAGTCCATCCGGCAGAACATGCTGGAGGAGGCCTATGAGGCTGCCGACGCCATCGACCACATGGACATGGACAACCTGAAGGAGGAGCTGGGCGACGTGCTGCTCCAGGTGGTGTTCCACGCATCCATAGCCCAGGAGGCCGGGCAGTTCACCTTTGGCGACGTGGTGGATGGGGTGTGTCAAAAGCTGGTCTACCGCCACCCCCACGTCTTTGGCGCGGTGGAGGCCGGCGGTCCCGAGGGGGCCCTGTCCGCCTGGGACGCCCAGAAGCGGGCGGAGAAGGGGCAGAAAACCGCCGCCGACGCCCTGGACAGCGTGGCCCGGGCCCTGCCTGGACTGACAAGGGCGGCCAAGCTGCAAAGCAAGGCGGCTAAGGCGGGCTTTGACTGGAAGGACATCTCCCCCGCCATGGACAAGCTGTCAGAGGAGCTGGAGGAGTTTCGGCACGCCGTTGAAGAGGACTCCAACGCAGAGGAGGAGCTGGGCGACCTGCTCTTTGCCGCCGTCAAGGCGGGGCGGTTTGCCGGGGTGGACGGCGAGACCGCCCTGCAAAAGGCCTGCGAGAAGTTCATCCGCCGCTTCCGACGGGTGGAGGCGCTGGCGGACGGCCCCCTGGACGCCTTGGATGTGCCGGCGCTGGAGGAGCTGTGGCGGAGGGCCAAGCAAGAGACTTAACGCCCGATCTGGAAGGTGTGGGCTTAAGTATATATTCCGGCAGCCAAAATTCTAGGCTGCCAATACAATGCACAGGAGGAGAAAATATGAACAAGACCGAGCTGATTGCGGCAGTGGCCGAGAGAGCCGAGCTGTCCAAGCGGGACGCCGAGAGCGCTGTTTCTGCCGCCATCGACGTCATTACTGAGGCGCTGCGCCAGGAGGAGAAGGTCCAGCTGGTGGGCTTTGGCTCTTTCGAGGTGAAGACCCGCGCCGAGCGGATGGGCCGCAACCCCCAGACCAAAGAGCCCATTCCCATTCCTGCCTCTAGGGCCCCGGTTTTCAAGGCCGGCAAGGCCCTGAAGGACGCAGTTGCCCGCTGATTAGGACTGGTATGTCAGGAGACGCCGCCGCAAGGCGGCGCCTCTTTGTTTTGGAGGGAGCAAGATGAGACTTGATAAGTGGTTAAAGGTGTCCCGGCTTATCAAACGCCGCACCGTGGCCAACGAGGCCTGCGACAACGAGCGGGTATCGGTCAACGGCCGGCCTGTCCGGGCCAGCTACGACGTGAAGGTGGGCGACGAGCTGGAGCTGAAATTCGGGCAGAACACCGTGAAGGTAGAGGTGCTGGTGGTGGCCGACAATGTGGGCAAGGCGGACGCCGCCGCCATGTACCGGGAAATTCTGTGATGCGGAGACTGTTCCTGTGGGCCTTGTCCCTGCTGATATGCGCCCTCCTGCTCCTGCCCGGCTGCGAGAGGCAGCCCGAGCCGGTGGAGTTCACCACCTTCGCCATGGACACGGTGATGAATTTTACCCTCTATGGGGAAAAAAAGCAGACCGCAGATGCGGTCAAATCCCTGCTGACAGGGGAGGTCAGCGCCTTGGAAGGGATACTGTCCGCCACGCAGGAGAGCAGCGAGATTGCCCGGCTCAACCGCAGGGGGACAGGCGGCGTGAGCGCCGAAACCGCCGGGGTGCTGGCAAAGGCGCTGGAGCTGTGCGAAGTGACCGGCGGGGCGCTGGACATCACCGCCTACCCGGCGGTGAAGGCCTGGGGCTTTACCGGAGAGGCGCGCCGGGTCCCCTCCCCTGCCGAGCTGGAGGCGCTGGCAGCAAAGATCGACTATACCGCCGTCAAGCTGGAGGGGGAAACCGTGACCCTGCTGGAGGGGATGGAGATGGACCTGGGGGCGGTGGCCAAGGGCTATGCCGGGGATGTGCTGGCGGAGACCGTCCGGGCCAACGAGATCGCCTCCGCCCTGCTGGACCTGGGGCAGAGCACCATCCTGGCCGTGGGGGCCAAACCGGACGGGAAGCCCTGGCGCATCGGGGTGGTGGACCCGGCCCAGCCAGGGCGTTATTTCGCCGTGGTGGAGCTGGAGGATATGGCCATGGGCGCCTCCGGGGGCTACCAGCGGTATTTTGAAGAGGACGGGGTGGTCTACTGGCACATCCTGGACCCGGACACCGCCGCCCCCGCCCGGTCCGGGCTGGCCTCGGTGACGGTGGTGGCCCCCTCGGCCCTCCTCTGCGACGGCCTGTCCACAGCCCTGTTCGTCATGGGGCTGGAGGAGGGGGCGCAGTTCTGGCGGGACCACCCGGAGCTGGCGTTTGAGGCCGTCTTTGTGACGGAGGCGGGGGAGGTTTTCCGCACCGCCGGGCTGGAGGGCCGTTTCTCTCTGGCGGAGGGCTATGAGGAGCTGGAGGTGACCGTGCTGGAATGAAGAACAAGGTGATTTTGTTCCTGCTGCTGGGGGCGGTGGCGGCGTCAGCGGCCTATCTCCTGCTCCGGCGGGAGAGCGTCCCCGCACCTGTGGCCCGAATCACCCGGGACGGCGCGCTGCTGGAGGAGATCGATCTGGACAAGGTGAACAAGCCTTACTCTTTTACCCTGGAGGACGGGAGGGGAAGCAACACCGTCCAGGTGGACCAGGGCCGCATCCGCATCGCGGAGGCCGACTGTCCCGACCAGGTCTGTGTCAACCAGGGCTGGATCTCCAACGGAACCGTTCCCATTATCTGTCTGCCCCACAGGCTGATGATCGAGATTGTGGACGGGGGAGGCGGCCTGGATGGCGCGGCCGGCTAAGGGAGCGGGGCGGCTCACCCGGCTGGCCCTGCTCACCGCCATCGCCCTGACCATCTTTATGGCGGAGGCCCAGCTCCCTGCCCTCACCGCCATCCCCGGCGTCAAGCTGGGGCTGGCCAACATCGTCACTGTGTACGTCATGTTCGCCATGGGCTCCAGAGACGCTCTGCTGGTGCTGTCCGGCCGGGTGCTTCTGGGGGCGGTGTTCTCCGGGCAGCCGATGACCCTCATCTACAGTGCCGCCGGGGGCTTTTTGAGCTGGTGCGTCCTGTGCCTGCTGGGGCGGCTGCTCACCAAAAAGCAAATCTGGCTGGCCAGCCCGGTGGCCGCCGTGTTCCACAACCTGGGACAGCTGCTGGCCGCCGCCGCCGTGATGCGGTCCTGGGCGGTGATGGCCTGGCTGCCCTATCTGATGATCGCCGGGACGGCCGCCGGACTGTTTACCGGCGCTGCCGCCCAGGCGCTGCTCCGCCGGCTGGACCGGCTGGGAAAATCATAAGGAGGTATTAGATATGGAGCTCATACGGAGGGCTGTTCCGGCGGATATCCCCCAGGTGGCGGGGATCTATGACCGCATCCACACCGAGGAGGAGAGCGGCCGGGCGGTGATCGGCTGGGTCCGGGGGGTCTACCCCACGGAGCAGACCGCCAGAGACGCCCTGGAGGCCGGGGAGCTGTTCGTCCTGGAGGAGGACGGAAAAGTGGCCGCGGCGGCGAAGATCAACCAGGAGCAGGTGCCGGAGTACGCCGGAGCCCAGTGGGCCTGTCCCGACGCCCCGCCGGAGAAGATTATGGTGCTGCACACCCTGGTGGTGGACCCCCTCTGCGGGGGGAAGGGCTGCGGCACAAGGTTTGTCAAATTTTATGAGGACTACGCCCTGGTGCGGGGGTGCCCCTACCTCCGCATGGACACCAACGAGAGAAACGCCGCCGCCCGGCGGCTGTACGCCGGCCTGGGCTACCGGGAGGCGGGGATTGTCCCCTGCACCTTCAACAGCATCGGCGGCGTGCAGCTGGTGTGTCTGGAGAAGACGCTGACCAATTCCTGAGAAAGAAAAACAGCGGACCGATTGCCGGTCCGCTGTTTTGCGCGTCAGCCCTCAAACCGGGGGTCAGGGAGGGCGCGGAAAATGGATTCCGGGATAGTCGCCGCAGGGGCCCGGTTCTCGGTCACCTGGATGTCCTTTATGGTAAAGCTGCCATCCACCAGCTTCACGTCGGCCTTTACTGAAAACATCGCATGTGTACTAATCGTTCGCCCGGTCCCCTCTTCCCGGAGGATGGCATAGACCTCCACCGACTCCGGGGCCGGTTTTGACAACCAGCCGCCGGGTTCTTTTTGTCAACGGCCGGTTGCGGCCCGTTTTTGATGCATAAAATCCCTCCTGGCCGGCACACTAAGGCAAAAGGAGGGCGTTTTTATGTCCAAATCAGAGGCCAACGCGCCCCACCCCAGAAGAGAACCCCGGCTTCCCGGTCCGCTGTCTCTGGCCCGGCTGGAGGAGGTCTTCTCTGACTGCGTGGATTTCAGCAAGCGGCAGGTCTACCTCCACGGGGACAGCCGGCGCAGGGCCACGGTGTGCTACGTCGACGGCCAGGCCCGGTCGGAGCGGCTCAACGACTACGTCCTGCGTCCCCTGGCCCAGGACCCCATGCTGGCCACCGCCCCGGAGAGCCAGCTCTTCGACCTGCTGGAGCGGGGGGCCCTCTACGCCCACGGGGCCAAGCGGGAGACAGAGCTGGACCCGGTGGTCTTCGCCCTCATCAACGGCAGCTGCGCCCTCTTCCTGGAGGGGCGGGATGACTGCCTGCTCTTCCCCGTGGCCACCGAGGAGAAGCGGTCGGTGGGGGAGCCGGAGAACGAGCCCGCCCTGAAGGGGGCCCGGGATTCCTTTGTGGAGAGCCTGCGCACCAACACCTCTCTGGTCCGCCGGAGGATGCGGGCCCCTGAGCTGAAGATACAGGAGCACATTGTGGGCCGGCAGTCCCTTACGCCGGTGGACATGCTGTGGATCGACGGCATTGCCGACCCGGACACGGTGGCGCTGCTGTCTGCGCGGCTGGATGCTATCGACATTGACGGCGTGGAGGCGGCGGGCAGCCTGGAGGAGTATCTGGTGGACGCCGTCAGGTCCCCCTTCCCGATGATGCCCTACACTCAGCGGCCGGACCGCTTCTGCCAGGGGCTTCTGGAGGGCCGGGTGGGCCTCTTTGCCGACGGCATCCCCCTGGGCTGGCTTCTCCCCGGCACCATCGACCAGTTTTTCAAGACGGGCCAGGACCGGGCCTACCACTGGCTGGTGGCCTCCGCACTCAGCGTCATCCGCTGGCTGTGCGCCCTGATTACCCTGCTGATGCCGGGGCTGTATATTGCCCTGGTCACCTTCCACCCCGAGGCCATCCCGCCCAAGCTGGCCCTGTCCATTGTGGCCGCCAAGCAGGAGGTGCCCTTCTCCACCATTTTCGAGGTGCTCATCATGCTGCTGGCCTTCGAGGTGATTCAAGAGGCCGGCCTGCGCCTGCCCGGCCCCATCGGGGCCACCGTCTCCATTCTGGGGGGGCTGGTGGTGGGCAACGCGGCGGTAGACGCCCACATTGTCTCCCCCGCCGTCCTCATCGCCGTGGCCATTGCCGGGGTGGCGGGGTACACCCAGCCCAGCCAGGACTTTGGAAACGCCCTGCGGCTGTGGCGGTTCCTGCTGGCGATTTTGGCCAGCCTGGGGGGACTCACCGGCCTGGCCCTGGGCTGCGCCGGGCTCATTTACCACCTGGCGGGGCTGGAGTCCTTCGGCGTGCCCTACCTGGCCCCCTTCACCACCGGGACCAGGGTGCCCAGGGGCCACCCCAGCCTGCTCCGCCTGCCCCTGCCCATGATGAAGTGGCGGGACGGCCCAATTAAAACCCGGAACAGGAGGAACCAGAGATGAGACAGTCCCATACAGGAGACGGCCCCGGCCCCGCCCTGCTTTTGCCGGTCGTATTAGCGCTGTGTCTGCTTCTTGCCGGCTGTGCGGGCCTGCCCACCGCCCGGGAGATGGGTGACATGGCCCTTCTGCGCACCCTGGGGGTGGACCCCTCCCCCGCCGGGGTGGCGGTCACCGGCTCCACCGGTCCCAGGGCCAGGGGGCTCCAGGGAGAGGGGGAAGCCGCCCTCACCCTGGAGGCTGATCAGGCGTCCCTCAGCGCGGCCTGTCTGGCCATGCAGGGCCAGACCGACAGCTATGTCTTCTTCGGCTATGTGGACCAGCTCCTTCTGGGCCAGGCGCTGGCGGAGGAGGGAGTCCGGCCGGTGCTGGACTACTTCGCCCGAAATGCGGAGCTGGGCCTGGGGGCTCAGCTGTGGCTGGTCCGGGGGGCCGCCGCCCGGGAGGCCCTGTCCGCCGGCGGAGACCAGGGGATCGACGCCCGGCTGGAGACCCTCCAGAAGGACGGCGAGATGGGGATCGCCAACCTGACCCGCACCGCCGGGGAGGTGTATGCCGATCTGCTGGAGCTGGGCTGCGCCTATGCCCCCGCCCTGTCCCCCGCGGGGGATGCCGCCCTTGCGGAGACGGGCTACGGCATTTTGAAGGGAGACGCGCTGGCGGGTTTTTTAGAGGGCCAGGAGGCCAGGGGGCTGGACCTGCTGGTGGGGGGCTCAGCCGCCGACGTTGCGGAGGTGGAGCTGCCGGATAACCGGGTATCGGTCAAAATTACCTCGGCCAGCACGAAGAGCCGCCTGGAGTTTCAGGGGGACGTCCCCTCCGCCCTGAAAATTACCTGTAAAATAGAGGCCCGCCTGTCGGAGTATCAGGAGCGTCCGGTAGGCGAAGGGATGACGGCGCTCCAGGCGGAGCTGGAGCGCCAGGAGCGGGCCTGCCTGGAGGCCGCTCTGAAACGGCTGCAGGCCTGGGGCGCGGACTGCGCCGGCCTGGGCGCCAGGGCCGGCACAGCCCATCCCGCCCGGTGGCGGGCCATTCAGGAGGACTGGTCCGAGTGGTTCAGCCGGGTGCCGGTGAAGATACAGGTTACGGTCCGTGTTATGTAGGGGGCGGTGATTTTGAGGAGGCGTTCCATGAGAGACGACAAAATTTCCCGCACCCAGCTGATGGCCCTGCTTTGGGCGGGGGTGATGGCCCCGGCGGCGGAGCTGCTGCCCGCCCTGCTGCTGCCCGGCGCGGGAAAAGGGGCCTGGCTGGCGGTCATCCTGGCAGCGCCCCTGGTGCTGGCGGCCGGCTGGCTGCTGGGCTCCCTGGCGGGGCGGGAGGGCCTGGCCGCAAGCACGGTCGGGCTGTTAGGCCGGTGGGCCGGAGGCCTGGTGCTGTTACTATATATAGTATGGGGCCTGTTCCTCCTGTCCGTCCGCCTGCGGCTGTGCGCCCAACGCCTGCTGGCCTCTGGGGAGCGGGACGGCGCGCTGTGGTTCTTCCTGCTGTCGGTGGCGGCCGTCCTGCTGTGGATGGGCCGGGGGAAGCTGCCCGCCTTCGCCCGGGCGGGACAGCTCTTCCTTACCGCGCTGCTGGTCACCGCCGGGATAGTGCTGGGGCTGTCGCTGTTCCAGGCCCGGCCGGAGCGGCTGCTGCCCCTGTGGTGGGATGAGGCGGGGCCGGTGCTGCAAGCGGCCCTGTCCGCTGCCGGGGTTATGGGCTGGGGGCTGTTTCTCCCCTTTTTAATGGGGGAGGTGCGGGATCAGGGGGAAAACAAAAACTGGCACTGGCTTTTCTGGGGACTGGGGGGCGCTCTGCTGCTGGCTGCGGCCCAGGCGGTCATTTTGGCGAATCTGGGGGCCGGACTGGCGGGGCGGCTGGAAAATCCCTTCTTTGCCCTGGCCAAGAGCGTGGGGGTAGAGGGCGCCTTTCAGCGGGTGGAGAGTGTGGTCACCGCGCTGTGGACCTTTGCCGACCTGACGATGGGAGGCGTGCTGATCTTTGCGCTCCAGGCGATGGCGGCCCAGCTGCTGCCGGAAAAAGCACTCCCCTGGACGCCCTGGGCGGCGGTGCTGCTGGGGACGGCGGGGGCGCTGACCCTCTTCCCTGCCCTGGGTCTTGCGGAGGAATGGAACCGCCGCCAGATCCCCGCAGGCAATCTGATCCTCGGATTTTTGCTGCCCGCCCTGCTTTGGCTGGGGAGAAAGTTTTTCCCAGGGAAGGGAAAAGATGGCATATCTTGTAGAAGAAAGTCCGAATAAATCGCAGATATTGGGGTTGAGAAAATCCCCGAAAAAAACTTAAAAAAAATCAAAAAAAGTGCTTGACAAAAAAGATGCGGAGTGGTAATCTATGCAAGTCGCCCGGCAAGAGCGGCACACACGAGGCAAGCGAGAGTCGAGCGCGAAAAAAGTTTTGAAAAAACTTAAAAAAGTACTTGACAAGAGCTAAAGAGTGTGGTAAGATAAAAGCCCGCTGATGAGCGGTGTGCACCTTGTAAATTAAACAACGTAACAAACACGAAGCACCAGAAGGATTGGTTGTTTCAAGTGAGCTTTGAAAGAAGCTTGT
>JAAWEX010000058.1 GCA_022794495.1 Lawsonibacter sp.
GGATTTTCGTTGTAGGGCGCGACCACTGGGCGCGCCGCGGTGCTGTGAGCCATCAGACGGGGCGCCGGGTCGTCGCCCCCTACAAACGCCAGGGATCGCTGGAAGACGCCCTCCGGATTGGGGAGGGCGTCCGGAAAATCAGACGACAGAGCCCTTGGCAACGGCCAGAGGGTAGGTGAGGTGGCCCATCAGCATGCGGCCCTCGTTCACAGTGACGTCCTTGTCGGTGATGACATAGGACAAAGAGGCACCGGCCTTGACCACTGTGCCCTGCATGAGCACGCTGTTGGATACCTTGGCTCCCTTCTCCACAATAACGCCGCGGGAGAGGATGGAATTTTCCACCTCGCCCTCGATGAAGCAGCCGTCGGACACCAGGGAGTATTTAGAGACAGAGTCGGGGCCGTAGTAGGTGGAGGGGTTGGACTGGTCCTTGGTGCGGATGGGACGGGCAGGATTGAACAGGTCGGCCCGCACGTCGGACTGGAGCAGGTCCTGGGAGCGCTGGAAGTAGTCGGCCACCGACTGGAACCGGGCCACATAGCCCTCGTGGACGTAGGGGACGATTTTAAGGGACTTCAGGCGGGGCTGCAAAACGCCGCGGCTGAAGTTGTACACGTCGTGGGCGGCGCAGTAGTCCACCATGTCCAGCAGGAGCTTTTTGGACAGGATGTAGATCTCCAGGGACTCCAGGGCCTTATCGGCAGAGGTGGGGTGGACGGACAGGTCAGTGACCCGGCCGTCGGCGCTTACCTCAACATACTCGGAGAACTGAGGGGCCCCCCGGAGGGTGGGGGTGCAGACCATGGTGATGTCAGCACCAGAGTTCAGGTGCTGCTCGAAGACCTGGTTGACCGGCAGGTTGATGGCCTCGTCGCCCCAAGCCAGAATGACGTAATCCTGACGGATATCCTCCAGGTAGTCGGCCACGCCGGCCAGGGCCTCCATATTGCCCCGGTACTCGCCATGGCCCTGCTCTGCATAGCTGAAGGGGGGCAGAATGCGCAGGCCGCCGTGCTTGCGGCTCAGCTCCCAGTCCTTTCCGGAGCCCAGGTGGTCCAGAAGGGACTGGTAGCTCTGGTGGACTACCAAGCCCACGTCGGTGATGCCGGCGTTGACATAGTTGGAGAGCATGAAGTCGATGAGCCTGTACCGGCCGCCGAAGGGGACGGAGCAGGTGTTGCGGGGACGGGTCAGCTCACCAAGATTGGCATCAGAGCGGTACGCGAATAAAATTCCGTGCAGGTCATTCATGCCCGCTCACCTCCCTTCACATCTTCGCGGATCATGGCCTTGGGGGAGACCACCGCTTTTTCGCCCACGTTGACTCCGCCGGCCACCACGGCGATGCCCCAGTTCTCGCTGCCGTCAGGGGCGGAGCCCACAGTGGCCTCGGCCTCTATGGTGGCGTTTTCCGCTACAATGGAGTAGTGGACCTTGGCGCCGGCCTTGACGGTGGCGCCGGGCATGAGGATGGAATACTGAATGTCAGCCCCCTTCTCGATGGTGACCGAGTTGAAGAGGACCGAGTTGGCCACTGTGCCGTCTACCTGACAGCCGCCGGTAACCAGGGAGTGGGAGATGGAGGCGTCAGGCCCGGTGACGTGGGGAGGCTTGATGGGGGTGCGGGCGTAGATGGGCCAGCTCTCGTCGTACATATCCGGGCCGCTGCCGCCGGCCAGCATGTCCATGTTGGCGTCCCACAGCGAGTCGATGGTGCCCACGTCCTTCCAGTAGCCGCTGAAGCGGTAGGCCATCAGCTTCTCGCCGGCGCGGAGCATATTGGGGATGATGTTCTTGCCAAAGTCGTTGGAGGAGTCAGGGTCGGCCTCGTCTTCGATAAGATATTTGCGCAGCTTGGACCAGGTAAATACATAGATGCCCATAGAGGCCAGGTTGCTTTTGGGCTGGGGAGGCTTCTCCTCGAACTCGTAGACCTTGTCGTCCGCCTCTACATTCAGGATGCCGAAGCGCTTGGCCTCTTCCATGGTGACCTCAAGCACCGAGATGGTGCAGGCCGCCCCGGCCTTTTTGTGGAAATCCACCATCTCGGAGTAGTCCATCTTATAGATGTGGTCGCCGGACAGCACTACGACATACTCCGGGTCGTACAGGTCCAGAAAGCCGATGTTCTGGTAGATGGCGTTGGCGGTGCCCTTATACCAGGTGCCGACCTCGCCCTCGCGCTGGTAGGGAGGGAGGATATGGACGCCGCCGTCGGACCGGTCCAGGTCCCAGGGCTGGCCGTTGCCCAGATAGCTGTTCAGCTCCAGGGGGCGGTACTGGGTGAGGACGCCCACGGTGTCGATGCCGGAGTTGACGCAGTTGGACAGAGGGAAATCAATGATGCGGTACTTTCCGCCAAAGGGGACGGCGGGCTTTGCCACGTTGCTGGTCAGGGCATAGAGACGGCTGCCCTGTCCGCCGGCCAGCAGCATGGCGACAACTTCTTTTTTCATATTTGTCACCTCTTAGCTTATTTGGATGCGCGGCATATATGGAGACCAGAGCCGGAAGGGCCCTGAGTGTGCCCGGAGGTTATTTTTTGCCCTTCTTGGTGCGGCCCGCCTGCTTTTTGGCCGCGTTTTTCCCGGGGGCGGCCTTCTTTTCCGCCTTGGAGGCGGCCTTGGCCGCAGGCTTTTTCTCTGCCTTGGAGGAGGCCTCGCCCTTGTCCGGCGCCGCCTTGCGGACGGGACTCTTTCGTACACAGCGGTAGATTACGGCGGACATGGGAGGCAGATCGACGGCAAAGGACTGCTGCTGGTCGTGACAGGGGATTTTCTCTGTCTTGATGGGGGCCTTGTCCCCCCGGTCCTCGCCGCCAAAGGAGGCGTCGTCGGTATTGAAGGCCGCGGCCCAGCTGCCGGCAAAGGGGGCGCCCACCCGGTAGCCCTTGCGGTGCTCGGGGGAGAAGTTGCAAAGGACGATCAGAGGGGTCCCCTTCCGGTCCCAGCGCAGGAAGGCCACCGTGTTGGCGTTGTTATCGTCGGCGCACAGCCATTGGAAGCCCTGCCAGGAGTCGTCCTGCTCCCACAGCGGGGCGTTTTCCAGATAGAAGGCGTTCATGGCCTTGAAAAACTCCTGGGTCTGGCGGTGGGGGGCGTATTGCAGGAGATGCCAATCCAGTGAGTATTCAAAGTGCCACTCGTTCCACTGGCCCAGCTCCGCCCCCATGAAGGTGAGCTTTTTGCCGGGATGGGTCATCATATAGGCGTAGAAGGCCCGAACGCCGGCGAATTTCAGGGGGTTGTCCCCCGGCATCTTGCCGAAGAAGGAGCCCTTCATGTGGACTACCTCGTCGTGGGACAGGGGGAGGATATAATTTTCAGAGAAGGCGTACATCAGGGAGAAGGTGATATCCCGGTGGTTGAACTGACGGAAATAGGGATCCAGCTTGATGTAGTGGCAGATGTCGTTCATCCAGCCCATGTTCCACTTGAAGTTGAAGCCCAGGCCCCCGTCGTTCACCGGCTTGGTCACCTTGGGCCAGGCGGTGGACTCCTCGGCCACCATGAGCACGTCGGGATGGGCGGCGAAGACGGCGGTGTTCAGGTCCTGGAAGAACTTGATCGCCTCGAGATTCTCGTGGCCGCCGTTTACGTTGGGCAGCCACTCCCCGTCCTTCCGGTTGTAGTCCAGATAGAGCATGGAGGACACCGCGTCTACCCGCAGGCCGTCCATGTGGTATTCCTCAAGCCAGAACATAGCCGAGGAGAACAGGAAGGAGCGCACCTCGCTGCGGCCGAAGTCAAATACGTCGGTGCCCCACTCCTTATGCTCCCCCTTCCGGGCGTCGGCATACTCGTAGGTGGGGGTGCTGTCGAAGTTGTACAGGCCGAAGGCGTCGCGGGGGAAGTGGGCGGGGACCCAGTCCATGATGACACCAATGCCGGCCTGGTGGAGCTGGTCGATGAGGTATTTCAAATCGTCGGGGATGCCGAAACGGCTGGTGGCGGCAAAATAGCCGGTACACTGATAGCCCCAGGAGGCGTCCAGGGGGTGCTCGGTGACGGGAAGCAGCTCCACATGGGTGAAGCCCATCTCCTTTACATAGGGGACCAGATAGGAGGTGATGTCACGGTAGCTGAGGAACTCCCCCTCGCCGGTGCGCCGCCAGGAGCCCAGGTGGCACTCGTAGATGTTCATAGGCCGGCGGTAGGGCGGGTTTTTGGCCCGGAAGGCCATCCAGTCCCGGTCGCCCCACTGGTAGCCGGTGTCCAGATCGTAGATTTTGGTGGATACGTCGGGACGGGTGGCGGCGTGGAAGCCATAGGGGTCCACCTTGCCCACAAAGCCGCTGCCGTCCGCCTTATGTATGGCATATTGATAGGCGTCGTAGCGGTTCAGGCCCGGGACAAAGGCCTCCCAGATGCCGCCCTCTACCTTGGTCATAGGGGTGGCCTCGAGATTCCAGCCGTTGAAATCGCCGATGATGGTGACCTTTGGAGCGTTGGGAGCCCAGACCCGGAAGAGATAGCCCTCGGTTCCGCTCTCGTCCTTGGCGGGATGGGAGCCGAAGCACTTCCAGGCGTGGGTGGAGCGGCCTTCGGAAAAGGCCTCAAGTTCCAAATAAAGGTCATTAGAAGAAAGCTTTTCAAGATATTTGGACATGTTTTTCACCTCGTGACATCTTTTTCATAAGCTTCTGACAGCTAAATCTAACAAGGGTATGTGGGATGCGCTGGGGTATATTTATCAAAATTATACAACATCCAAGAGGAACCGTCAAGTAAAATAGTGGAAAACCGGGGAGAAATCAAAAAGAAATTCTTTGGGGCGGCAAGGGGAGGCACTTGTGATGTAGGGCAAGGGCTCTGCCCTTGCCATTCAAAGCGGCGTTTTCTCCTTTTGAGGAGAGGAGGGGCGGAACCCCTGCCCTGCATGACGCAGCTTTTTATTACTCCGCCATGAGCAGCTTTGACAGCATCCGGCCGAAGATGCCGGGGATGGACAGGCGGTCTACCGGCTGAGCGGCCAGGATGGGGACGGTGTCCCGCAGCTCGCTGCCCACGTAGACCTCCAGCTGGCCCAGAGTCTGCCCCTGCTCCACCGGAGCCTCTACATTGGGGGATATGGTGAGGCGGGTGGTTACCTGGCCCTCCTCGCCCTTGCGGGTCAGCAGGCGGCAGTCCCGCTCCAGCTGGGGCTGGACCTGGGACTGGACGCCCAGAAGGACGTCTACCGGGGCCAGAGGGACCTCGGGGTAGACGGGGACCAGGGCGTAGTGGGCGAAGCCGTAGTCCAGAAGAGCCTTGGCGTCCTCGGAGCGCTGGTTGACGGTGGGGGACTTCATCACCACCGCGATGAGCTCCATGCCGTCCCGCTCGGCGGTGGCGGAGATGCAGTATTGGGCGGAGGAGGTGAAGCCCGTTTTCAGCCCGGTGGTCCCCTGGTAGAAGCGGACCAGACGGTTGGTGTTGGTCAGGCCGAATTCACCGTTGCGGATGGAGTCCATCCAGATGGTGGTGTAGTCCCGGATTTTGGGGTGGTTCAGAATGAGCTCGCGGGACATGAGGGCGATGTCATGGGCGCTGGTGACATGGCCCTGAGCGGGCAGGCCGGTGCAGTTTAAAAAGGTGGTATCCGCCATGCCCAGCTCCTGAGCACGCTGATTCATCCGGGCTACAAAGGCCCCCTCGCTGCCCGCCAGGTGCTCGGCCAGGGCTACCGCGCAGTCGTTGCCCGAGACCACTGTGACGCATTTGATCATCTCAGATACGGGCATCTGCTCCCCCTCTTCCAGGTAGACCTGGGAGCCGCCCATGCCGGCGGCGTAGGCGGAGACAGTGACCGGGTCGTCCATGCTGATCTGTCCGGAGTCCACCGCCTCCATCACCAGAAGAAGGGTCATGATCTTGGTGACGCTGGCGGGCTCCAGCTTTTCGTGGGAATTGTCCTCCAGCAGGATGGTCCCCGTCTCCTTCTCCATCAGCAGGCAGGAGGCGCAGGACAGGGACAGGCCGCTGTCCGCCGGGGCCGCCCCCGCCAGAGGGATACAGGCGGCTAGCATGAGGACGGACAGCAGCAATGTTAGAGATTTTTTCATAAAGGATTCCTCCTGATCCATGAATTTGCGGGTATGGTCAGGATGTGGAGAAGGAGGTTTTTCTATTCTTTTGCGGGATTGGTATTTTTTGCAGGCCTGCGGGACGGGAGGGCACGATTCATTTGACTATAGCTTGTACCAGGTGAAAAAGAGTGCGAATTTTAGAGGGAAGAAAAAATTTTTTGCTTGTTGCACCGAAACGTACAACTTTTGCCCTGTGTCCGGCAGGGGTGAGGAGGGATGATGTGGCAAGAAAAGTCAAGCTCCCCGACCGGGAGCAGATTATCAAAAGAATGTGGAGGCTGGCCAACGCAGAGGCGGGAGACGCCGTTAAGCTGGCCTGCTTTCCGCCAGAGGAGTGGCGGGAGACGGAGAAGCTGGACTTGGATGCCCTTACCGAGTTTAAGCGGGGGAGCAGCGGCGTGGTGGAGCTGAGATTTGTGGACCGGGGGCGGCTGCTGGAGCGGCTGCTGGATACGGTGGACCACAGCGGCGAGGACCAGGTGGACCGCTTCCTCCAGGCTATGGAGGGACAGGAGGGATAGGGTGGTTTTTTCGGAAAAACAGCGCCGGGTTCTCACCTGGTGGCGGCCGGGCTCCCCGGACCGGGACAGACAGGCCATCATCTGCGACGGGGCGGTGCGCAGCGGCAAGACCCTGTGTACCGGCCTGTCCTTCTTCTGCTGGGCGATGCGCTCCTTTCAGAACCGGAGCTTCGCCCTGTGCGGGCGGACCATCCAGTCGGTGCGGAGGAATCTGCTCTCTGAGCTGACGCCCCTGCTGGAGGGGATGGGCTTCCAGTGTGTGGAAAAGATGAGCAGGAACGTTGTCCAGGTGCGGCTGGGAGGGCGGAAAAATACCTTCTACCTCTTCGGCGGAAAGGACGAGAGCTCCGCCGCCCTGATCCAGGGAATCACCCTGGCCGGGGCCCTGCTGGACGAGGCGGCCCTGATGCCCCGGTCCTTTGTGGAGCAGGCCGCCGCCCGGTGCTCGGTGGCAGGAAGCAGGCTGTGGTTTTCCTGTAATCCGGAGTCGCCGGCACACTGGTTCTATCAGGAGTGGATCTTGAAAGCAGAGGAGAAAAACGCCCTGCGGCTGCAGTTTACCATGGACGACAATCCGGGACTGTCCAGGGAGGTGCGGGAACGGTATGCCACTACCTTTCAGGGGGCCTTTTACCGCCGGTTCGTGCTGGGGGAGTGGGCAGCCGCCGAGGGGCTGGTATACGATTTCTTTGATGGGGAGCTTGTCCAGGACGCGCCGGAGGGGCCCTTTGAGGAGTGGTATGTGTCCTGCGACTACGGCACCTCCAACCCTACGTCCATGGGGCTGTGGGGGAGGAAAACGGGGGTGTGGTATCGGGTGGCCGAGTACTACTACGACGGCCGGGCCGCACGGCGGCAGAAGACCGATGAGGAGTACGCCGGCGACCTGGCCCGGCTGGTCGGAGACCGGCCTGTTCGAGCCGTCATCGCCGACCCCTCGGCGGCCAGCTTCTGCGAGACCCTGCGGCGGAGAGGCTGGAGGGTGAAAAAAGCGGACAATCAGGTTCTGTCCGGCATCCGGCTGACTGCCCGGCTGCTGAAAAGCGGGAAAATCGTCATTTGCAGAGGGTGCAATGACGCAATACGGGAGTTTTACCTCTACCGCTGGGATGACCGGGCTTTGGGACAGGACCAGGTCCGCAAGGAACACGACCACGCCATGGATGAGATTCGGTACTTCGCCGCCACGGTGGCCGGAAGAGAGGGCCGGGGCGGGGTGTTTGCCGGGTGCGTGGAGCGAGGGGTGTTTTAAGAGGGGACCTCATCCGCCCCAGTGTGCGCACTGGGGCACCTTCCCCTGAAGGGGAAGGCTGGCCGCCTGCGGGCGGGACGGGGGTGTAAGGGCGGCCGCAGGCCGCCCCGACAGGGAGTTGGAATATTGACACAAGGGAGGAAACGTATGAAGTGGTGGAAGCAGAAGCGGCGGGAGCCCCCCGCCGCCGTGGTGCAGGTGCGGCGGGGGGAGGGACACCCCTTCGGGGCGGTGGACCGGTATGTCCCCCTGCGCACCGGGGAGACCGCCCTGTATCGGGCCATCCGGGAGGGAGTGCCCATCCTGGACGCCGCCATCTGGAAGCTGGTGCGGCTGTGCGGCGGGGTAGGGGTGAAGTGCGCCGACCGGACCGCCCAGGCAGGGCTGGAGGAGTTTTTCCGTACTGTGGACACCGGCTGGGGCCAGCGGGGGATTCAGTCCTTTTTGGACCGGTATCTGGATGACCTGTTTACCTGCGGCCATGGGCTGGGGGAGGTTGTGCTGACCCCCGACGGGAAGGAGATCGCCGCACTGCTGTGCGCCGACCCGGAGCAGGTGGAGGTGAAGCTTGGGGACAGTCCCCTGGACTTTAAGCTGTGCCGGGCGGGGCTGGGAGAGGAGCGGGAGCTGCCTTGGCAGGAGCTGCTCCTCTTTACCCCCTTTCAGCCCACCGGGGACGCCCCCTGCGGGGTGTCGCTGCTGCGGTCGATGCCCTTTTTGGCCGGTATCCTGCTGAAAATTTTTCAGGCCACCGGCCAGAACTGGGAGCGGGCGGGCAATCTCCGCTTCGCCGTGGTGTGTAAGCCCGGAGAGGGGGAGGAGGCCTTCGCCCAGGAGCGGTGCGGCCAGATTGCTCAGGAGTGGAGCGCCGCCATGCAGGCCGGGCGGGAGGGCTCCGTTCGGGATTTTGTGGCCGTGGGGGATGTGGACATCAAGGTGATCGGGGCGGACAGCCCCGTTTTGGACAGCCAGGTTCCAGTGCGGCAGATTTTGGAGCAGCTGGTGGCCCGGACGGGGATCCCCCCCTTTATGCTGGGGCTGTCCTGGTCCTCTACCGAACGGATGAGCGCCCAGCAGGCGGATTTGCTCACCACCGAGATTACCGCCATCCGCCGCTGCGTGGAGCCCGCCCTGTGCCGGGCGGCCGAGCTTTGGCTGCGGCTCCACGGGTTTGGGGAGAAGGCGGAGATCGTGTGGGAGGATATTAACCTTCAGGATATGGTGGAGGAGGCCAGGGCCGCGCTCTACCAGGCCCAGGCGGAAAAGTTGAGGAGGGAATTATGAGGATTGTAAAGGAAGCGGCAGGCGGCGAACATACGGAGGCGACGGCGCAGGATTTGGAGCTGATCGCCGCGCTGGCCCGGAGACCCCTGAGCGGAGAGGAGGTGTACACCTTCTCGGTGCGGCTGTGTGACAACGAGATTGACCGGGACTTTGAGCGGTTTACCGTGCAGACCCTGGAGGAGCTGGCGCCGCTGTTTGTGGGCAGAGCCGGGATCTTTGACCACCAGTGGTCGGCCAGAGGACAGGCCGCCCGCATCTATAAAACAGAAATTGTCCGAGAGCCGGAACGGGTGACCCGGGCCGGAGACGGCTACTGCTGGCTGAAGGGCTGCGCCTATATGGTGCGCACCGACAGCAATCGGGATTTGATCGCCGAGATCGAGGGGGGCATCAAAAAAGAGGTCAGCGTAGGGTGTTCGGTGGAGCACGCGGTCTGCTCGGTCTGCGGCTGCGACCGGACCCAGACCGACTGCGGCCACGAGAAGGGACAGGAGTATGGAGGGCAGCTCTGCTGGGCCGACCTGGAGGGGGCCAGGGACGCCTATGAGTTCTCCTTTGTGGCAGTCCCCGCTCAGCCCGCCGCGGGGGTGGTCAAAACTGCCTGGAGAGGCGGGCGGCAGGAGGCCGCGCGCCTGGAAGAGGAGGCCGCCCTGGGGCGGAAATGCCTGGAGGAGCTCCGGGGTGAGGTGGTCCGGCTGGCCCTGCTGTGTGACCGGGAACTGTCTGCTCAGGCGATGAGATCCCTGGCGGACAAGCTGTCCCATCAGGAGCTGGAGGAGCTGCGCAGGTCCTACGCCCGAAGAGCGGAGGAGCGGTTCCCCCTGAAAACTCAGCTGAGCTATGAGACCAGAAGCTCCTCCTTCAGGGAGGAAAATAAGGCGTTTTTGGGGTGATCCCCCTCAGTCTGGCCTGGAGGCGGGACAGCTCCCCCACAAGGGGGGAGCCTTCCTGCGGGGGACGGGGGACCTCATCCGTCACGGCTTGCGGCCGTGCCACCTTCCCCTAAAGGGGAAGGCTTTGCCGCCTGCGGGCGGGACGAAAGAGCTTTGAATGAAACAGGAGGTATAAAATATGGCATATTATTACGACAATCTGAAACTGGACAAGGGGATGTATCGTGAGGCAGGGCGGTCCTTCAGCCAGGTGCTGGAGAGTCAGGACCCCAGCGAGCGCTACAAGGGCACCAGCCTGGAAGGGCTGGATGCCTTCCAGCGGCAGCTCAAGCGGTTCGACATCAAGGTGAAGGGCGAGACCAGCGACCCGGTGGAGGCCTTCTTCCGCACCACAGACGCCGCCGTCCTCTTCCCTGAGTACATCGCCCGCACCGTACGCCAGGGTATGGAGGAGGGGGATATCCTCCCCCACATCACCGCCGCCGTTACCCGGATTGACGGGATGGACTACCGCTCCATCTCCTCTGAGACGGGAGGGGAAGAGAAGAAGCTGAAGCCGGTGGAGGAGGGGACGGCTATCCCGTCTACCACCATTAAGGTGCAGGCCAACCTGGTGAAGCTGAAGAAGCGGGGGCGGATGCTGGTGGCCAGTTATGAGGCGGTGCGCTTCCAGAAGCTGGACCTGTTCTCCGTTACCCTGCGGCAGATCGGCGCACATATCGCCCGCACCCACCTGGAGGACGCGGTGGATGTGCTGATGAATGGGGACGGAAACGAGAATCCCGCCGCCATAACTGCGATCGAGGCCGGAAATGCCCTGGACTACAGCGCCCTGGTGGACTTCTGGGCCAAGTTTGACCCCTATGTGATGAACACCCTGCTGGTGTCCGGCGATGTGATGCTCCAGCTGCTGAAGCTGCCCGAGTTCCAGAATCCCCTGACCGGGCTGAACTTTCAGGGTACCGGCAAGCTGACCACCCCCCTGGGG
>JAAWEX010000059.1 GCA_022794495.1 Lawsonibacter sp.
GCCACCCACTTGGTCCACCGGGCCAGCTTGGCGTCCAGGCTCTTGGCCTTGTTTTTGGACAGGAAGGTGTCAGCGCCGCCGGCGATGGCCCCGGACAGGCCGGCGCTCTTGCCGGACTGGAGCATAACCACAGCGATAACGGCCAGACCGCAGATAACCTGGATAATGGTGAGGATCAGATTCAGCGTATTCATGTTACTCGTTCCTTTCAAGGCCCAGGGGCCATAAATGATGGCTTTGACCGGAAAAATTCCGGAAGTAATCCACAGCATACCACAGTTTGTCCCGAATTGCAAGGGCTTTTCTGTGATTCTTCCGAAAAATATATCATGCTTCTCTTTTTCGCAAATGGCGGGAATTACTGGTAAACGAGCATAGTACATTTTTCACACGCTTTCCCCCAGGCTGTCTAAAACCTCTTGGAACCAGCCGGGCAGGGGGCACTCCAGCTCCACCGGCTGGCCGGTGGCGGGGTGGACAAACCGCAGCCGCCTGGCGTGGAGACACTGTCCCGCCAGGCCGGGGACTGCTTTTTTCGCCCCGTACACCGTGTCGCCCAGCAGGGGATGGCCGATGGAGGCCAGGTGGACCCGAATCTGATGGGTGCGGCCCGTCTCCAGGCGGCACTCCAGATGGGTGCAGCCGGGGTACCGGGCCAGGACGGACCAGTGGGTCACCGCCTCCCGGCCGCTCCTGCGGTCGATGGCCATCTTCTTCCGGTCCACCGGGTGGCGGCCGATGGGGGCGTCCACCGTGCCCCGATCCTCGCGAAAGCCCCCCACCGCCACCGCCTCATAGGTCCGGGCCAGGGAGTGGTCCTGGAGCTGGGCGGCCAGGGCCAGGTGGGCGCGGTCGTTCTTGGCGGCGATGATGAGGCCGGAGGTATCCCGGTCAATGCGGTGGACAATGCCGGGGCGCAGAGCTCCGTTGATTCCGGACAGCGATTTTCCGCAGTGATATAACAGTGCGTTGACCAAGGTGCCGTCCGGGTGGCCGGGGGCGGGGTGGACTACCATGCCCACCGGCTTGTTGACCACAATGACGTCGCCATCCTCATAGACCACGTCCAGCGGGATGGCCTGGGGGCGCACGTCAACAGGCTCCGGGTCGGGGAGGGAGACCACCAGTGCGTCGCCGGGGACGAGCCTGTCATTTTTCCGGGCCGGAGCGCCGTTTAAGAGGACGCCCCCCCGCTCCAGCAGCTTCTGGGCCCCGGAGCGGGTCAGGCCGGGGACGGACCGGGCCAGAAAGGCGTCTGCCCGCTCCCCCGCCTGGTCAGCCCTCAGCGTCAGCGCCGTCATGTCCGGCCTCCTTGCGGGGCTCCAGCTTGTCCATCAGAAGCAGGTAATAAATTCCGGCGGCGATTCCCCCCGCTACCACGCAGATATCTGCCACGTTGAAAACGGCAAAGTCCATAAACAGCACATTGAACATGTCCACCACAAAGCCCCGGAAGGCCCGGTCGATGAGGTTGCCCACCGCCCCCGCCAGCAGCAGGGTGAGGGCCAGCTTGCCAAAGGGATGCTTAAACAGGCCCTTCCACAGGGCCAGGGCCAGCACCACCGACATGGCCAGAGACACCAGGGCCAGCGCCCAGGTGTGCTCCGAGAAGATGGAGAAGGCCGCCCCGGTGTTGGTCACATAGGTCAGGTCCAGCAGATAGGGGAGAAAGGGGACGTGCTCCCCCAGCGCGATGTTGGTCATCACCAGATATTTGACAATCTGGTCCACAGCCACCAGGACTGCGGCGAGAATTGCGTAGATCATGGAAATCCCTCCGTCAAAAAGCAGGGGCCGCATTTCTGCGGCCCCCTTAATCTGGTTCTTATGATAGAGGAGCGAGACAGCCTTGGCCGGAGCGTCGCTCCCGGCATCTCTTTTGCCCATTGCCTTGCGGCATGTGGCGTATGACGACGCACTTTTCACCTCAAAGCCATCTCTTTTACTCTATATGTCTATTATAGCCGCACTATTCTTTTTTGTAAAGTATTTTTTTGTTATTTATAGTCTTTTCCCATGTGGTTTGTCCGATGCGCCAGAAGCTGATAACAGAATTTTTATACCCCTTTGGCAGGTCTGGGGTCTTCAAACGGAGAATCAATTTAAATTTTTCCCCGTTCTCTGTAAACTCTTTTAGTAGAACAGCTGTATTTGCTTTGTTGGCCTCTACAATGTAGTCCGGTTCCAAAATAATCAGCGGTATGTAGGAACAATATCTCTCATAGTCATCAGGGTGGTCTTCTTGTATGTGTTTAATCCGCTCTTCTGTGATAATGACCTCGCTGGTTTGGATATCCGATGAGACACACCGATAGATCCCAATATCCAGGTCGCATATTTTAATCAAAACAGCCACACCTCACAGCCGGTTTTTCTTCAGAATTCGGATATCGTCTCCGAAGAAATAGAGGATGTGGTACTCCCCCTCCAGGCGGGAGGCGATCTGGGGCGCGTAGCGCTGAGCCACCTCCTCCATGGACAGGTTGGAGGAGATGACGGTCCGTTTGCCGGAGACCAGGCGGGCATTCACCAGCTCGTAGAGGGCCGACTGGGTAAACTGGGTGGTCAGCTCGCTGCCCAGGTCGTCCAGGATGAGCAGGTCGCAGCCCAGGTAGCGCCGCGTCTCGTCCCGGGCCTCCAGGCCGTCGGGGCGGTCCCGGAGGAATTTCCGGGCCTCAAACTGGGTGAAGATGTTGCCGGCGGTGTCGTAGACCACTGAGAAGCCGTTCTCTGACACCGTGCGGGCGATGCAGGCGGACAGAAAGGTCTTGCCCAGCCCCGGCGCCCCGGAGAGAAACAGGTTTTTAATGCCAAACCGGCCAAACTTGGTGGCGTAGTTCAGGCAGACGTCGTAGACCAGCTCCATATTGCTCCGGGGGGAGGTCCCCCGGCTGGAGTATGCGGCCTGGCTGTAGTAGTCCATTCGGAAGGTGTCGAAGGACTGGTCCCCCAGGCTCAGCAGCTTGGACAGCTCCTTAATCTGCTCCTGGGCACAAAGCGCTTTCAGACACTGGCACATCTTTGCCCCCTGCCAGCCCGTGTCCCGGCACAGGGGACAGGCGGGCTTGTCGTCCAGGGCGTCCTCGGGCAGGCCCATAGCCTCCAGAAGGACGGCGCGCTCCCGGCGCAGGCCCTGGTTCTCCTCCCGGACAGCCCGGACAGCCTCCACCGGGTCGCCCCCCTGGCGGAGGGTGGCGGCCACCAGGCCGGCCATGGTGCCCTGGATGCGCCGGTCCAGCTCGGCCAGCCTGGGAACCTGGGCGCAGGCCGCCCGCCAGCGGCGCTCTGTCTCCTCCCGGCGGACCCGGCGCTCCTGCTCCAGGCGCAGAGTGGCCCGGCGCAGGATATTGGCGTCGTATGACATTTACGTCCCCTCCTCTTTCATCTGCTCCATCAGGCGGCGCAGGCGCTCCATATCCTCCCTGGCACGGCGCTCCTGGTCGGCGGAGGGCGCGGCGGTCCTTGGGGACGGTCCTCCCGCCCGGGCGGGTCTGGGGTCCCGGTCCCCTGTCCGGATGGCGGCGGCGGTGTGCAGCCCCTTCTCGTGCCAGCGGCGGAGAATGCCGTTCATATAGCCCCAATCCATGGATTGCTTCTTTAAAACGGTGCGCTCGTAGGCCATGCGGATGGCCTCGTCCGCAAAGCCCATCTCGTCCCAGGCGGCGATGTAGTCCCGCTCCCGCTGGACCAAGGGCCGGGGGGAGATGTCCAGCAGGCGGAGGACCTCCGCCTCGCGGCCCCGCAGGCGGGTGAGCTTGGCAATATGCTCCTCCGCCCGCTCTATGGTGTCGATTCCCCGACGAGCCCAGCTGAAGCCCGCCTTGCGAATCTGGGAGAAAAAGGGCTTTCGGCCGGGACCGTATTTCCGCTCGGTCTCCTCGGCGCACCAGTTTACCAGCATGAGGATAACCTCGGCGGGGAGCGCCAGGTGGTCGTAGAGCGTGTAGAGATTTTTCAGGTCGGCGGCGGACAGCCGCTTGCCCAGCCGCCGCTCCACCGCGGAGACCAGGGCGGAGAAGGGGGAGCCCTGGTCCGCCAGGGCCTGGGCGACATCCTCGGTGGTGTACTCCGGGGGCGGAGGCTCCTGGACGGGGGGCTCGGCGGCGGGGAGGGGCTCGCTGGGGGCCAGGCCCTGGGCTCTGAGCTGGTCCAGCGCGCCCTGGAGCCGGTCCTCCGGCCACTTCAGTCCGGCCAGGCTGTCCCGGCGCAGCAGGTGGAGGTACAGCAGGGCGGCGTCGCCGCTGTCCAGCTTTAGCAGCCGGTCTGCGGTCTGGGCCGTCATGGCCAGCACCTGGCCGGGAAGAAATGCCTGCGTCATGGGCCTGCCGCCCCCCTCTCAAAATCTGTTCCCCTATTCTACAACAAAATTACCCCCGCGTCTATCCCTTTTAACAGATACCAAAAATTCATGGAATATTTATTTTCCAAATGGGCGCGTATGTGTTATAATGTCTATATCTGTAGAGACTGGGAGAGTGTGCCCAGAAAATCGCGGGGAGGAAGCTCATTCATGAAGAACAAAATTGTGGTTTCCATTGGCGGAAGAGACTACACCCTGGTGGCGATGGAGAACGAGGAATATGTTCGGAGGTGCGCTGAGCTGGTGGACCAGCAGCTCCAGGAGGTGCTGCGGGACAGCAGGCTGTCTCAGGCGGACGCGGCGGTGCTGGCTGCGATGAACGTGGCTGACCTGTATCTGAAGGGGCAGGAGACCGCGGAAAATCTCCGCCGCCAGGTGAAGGAGAACCTGGAGGAGGCCAACAGCCTGAAGCTGGAGCTGTCAGAGGCCAAGCGGGAGATATTTAAGCTGGGGACCAAAAAATAGCGCCCCTTTATAAGGGAGCATTCATTTCCGAGAAGAGAGGAAACAACAGCCTTTGATTGATGTATCACAGTGCGTCTGCGGGGGCGGAGCGCGTCCGCCCCTACAGTGATTTACCGGAGGTTTTGTCTGATGATGGAGCTGCTTGCCCCCGCCGGGTCGATGGAGGCGGTCACTGCCGCCGTCCAGAACGGGGCGGACGCCGTCTATTTTGGATATGGGGACTTCAATGCCCGCCGCAACGCCAGAAATTTTACCCCAGAGGAGGCCGCGGCGGCGGTTTCTTACTGCCATCTCCGGGGGTGCAAGGTGAATCTCACCCTGAACACCCTGCTCACCGACCGGGAGCTGCCCGGGGCCGCCGAGGTGGCCGCTCACGCCAGTGACATCGGAGTGGACGCGGTGATCGTCCAGGACCTGGGGGCGGTGCGGATGCTCCGCCAGTCGGTGCCCGACCTGCCCATCCACGGCTCCACACAGATGACCATCCACTCTCTGGACGGGGTGAAGCTGTGCGCCGGCCTGGGCATGAGCCGGGTGGTGCTCAGCCGGGAGCTGAGCCGGGACCAGATCGCTTATATCTGCCAAAATTCCCCCATTGAGATTGAGGTGTTTGGCCATGGCGCCCTGTGTATGTGCTGGTCGGGGCAGTGCTTCTTTTCCAGCGTGATCGGGGGCCGCAGCGGAAACCGGGGGCTGTGCGCCCAGCCCTGCCGCCTGAACTACGGCTGGAACGGCAAGGCCGACGAGCATCCCCTGTCTCTGAAGGACCTGTCTGTGGCGGGGCACCTGAAGGAGCTGCAGGATATGGGGGTGGCCTGCCTGAAGCTGGAGGGGAGGATGAAGCGGCCGGAGTATGTGGCGATTGTCACCGGAGTCTACGCCCGCGCCCTGCGGGAGGGGCGGGAGCCCACTGCCCAGGAGATTGACATTTTAAAGCAGGCCTTCTCCCGCCAGGGCTTTACCGACGGGTACTATATGGGACAGCGGGGCCCTGAGATGTTCGGCATCCGCCGGGAGGAGAAGGAGCCCAAGGAGCTATACGCCCAGGCCCGGTCCACCTATGAAAATGGGGAGAACCGGAAGGAGCCGGTGCGGATGTTCGCCCTCATTCAGCCGGGGGAGCCGGCCCGGGTGGCGGCGGAGGACAAGCTGGGCAACGTGGCCCAGGTGGAGGGGCCGGTGCCTGAGGAGGCCCGGAACGTCCCTCTCACCAGGGAGAAGGTGGAGGGCCAGCTCCAGCGCACCGGGGGCACCCCCTTTGCCTGTGAGAAGGCCACCGCCAAGGTGGCAGAAGGGCTGTCTCTGCCCCTGTCCGCCCTGAACGACATGCGCCGCCGGGTGCTGGAGGAGCTGATGAAGCAGCGGGACGTGCCCCCTCAGCGCAGGCGGACCGCCTATCAGGCCGGTGTGCGTTACGAGAACCAGAAGGAGCCGCCGGTGTTCACCGTCTCCCTGCGGACAGTGGACCAGCTCAGCGCCGACCTGCTCAGGCTGAAGCCCGCCCTGGTCTACCTCCCCGCCGGCGAGGGGGCCGCCCACCCGGAGGCGGTGGAGCGCTGCCAGAGGGCGGGGGTTCCGGTGGCCGCCGCCCTGCCCCGCATCTGCACCGACGCCGAGCTGCCCCAGCTGGAGCGGGACCTGGTGGCAATGCGGGAGCTGGGAGTGGAGGAGGCCCTGGCCGGCACCTGGGGCGGGGTCCAGCGGGCCGGGCGGCTGGGCTTTCAGGTCAGAGGCGACTACGGCCTGGGGGTGTACAACAGCCAGACCATGAAGGAGCTGCGGCGGCTGGGATTGATCTCCGCAACCCTCTCCTTCGAGCTGAAATTCCCCCAGATGCGGGACCTGTCAAAGGCCATCCCCGCCGAGTTTATCGCCTATGGCCGCCTGCCCCTGATGATTACCGAAAACTGCATCATCTACAACCACTACGGCCGGCACACCTGCGCCAATGTAAACCTGCTCACTGACCGGAAGGGGGAGCGTTTCCCCGTGGTCAAGGCCTGGGGATGCCGGAATGAGATATTCAACTCAAAAAAAGTCTTCCTGGCGGACAAACAGGCCGATTGGAGACGGCTGGGCGTCTGGGGGGCGCGGCTGATGTTTACCACCGAGAACGCCGTCGAGTGCGCCCAGGTGCTGGAGCGGTACCTGAACCAGGGCAAGTATCAGCCCAACGACTTCACCCGTGGGCTGTACTACCGGGATGTGGAGTAGGGGGCGGAAGGAGGCTTTCCTATGCTCAACCGTCAAAAGCTCTTCTGGCTCAGCCGGGTCTACGACCTGCCCGGCTCCGACGCCCGGTTTCTCCGGGCGGTCCGGGACAACTGCGCCTACCACATGAGGCACTGTCCGGAATACCGGCTTATTTGCGAGACGGAGGGCTTCTCCCCCGGCTGTCTGAATACCATAGACGACCTGGAAAAAATCCCCGTCCTGCCCACCCTGTTTTTCAAGCGGCGCCATATCTGCTCCATGCCGGGGTGGCGCACCCCCATGAAGGTGACCTCCTCCGGCACCAGCGGCAGCTTCAGCCGGGTGGGCTTCGACTGGGGCTGTATTTTCGCGGAGATTCCCATGGTGCTGCGGCTGGGATTTTTTCATAAGCTGGTCTCTCCCAAGCCGGCCCGCTATGTGATTTTGGGCTACAAGCCGGGCAGACAGGATAGAATGGGGGTGGCCCGGACCATGTTCGGCCTGACCCACTTCGCCCCGCCCCTGGGCCGGTTCTACGCCCTGCGGTGGAAGGACGGGGGCTATGTCCCCGATCTGGACGGGGCGGTGGCAACCCTGGCCCGCTGGGCCCGGGGGCCCCTGCCGGTGCGCCTTGTGGCCTTCCCCTCCTACCTCTGGTTCGGGATGGAGCGGCTGGAGGAGCTGGGCCTGTCGGTGAAACTGCCCAGGGGGTCGAAAATCCTTATGGCCGGGGGCTGGAAGCAGCACTACGCCCAGGAGGTGGACAAGTCCACCCTCTACGCCCTGGCCAAAAGGGTGCTGGGGGTGGAGGAGGAGAACATCCACGAATTTTTCGGGGCGGTGGAGCACCCGGTTTTCTTCAACACCTGTAAAAAACACCACTTCCACGTCCCGGCCTACGCCAGGGTCATTATCCGGGACGTGCGTACCTTACAGCCCCTGCCTATGGGGGAGGTGGGGCTGGTGAATCTCATCACCCCCCTCATCAACGCCACCCCGGTGACCAGCGTGATGACCGACGACCTGGGTTACCTCACCCCCGGGGAGGACTGCGGCTGCGGAGTGAAGTCCCCCTATCTCACCATTTTGGGCCGGGCAGGGCTGAACGACATTACCACCTGCGCTGCGGGTGCTGCGGAGCTGCTGGGCAAAGGAGAAATGCCATGATTTTCGCCAACGGAGAGCTTCGTTCCGACCGGGAGATCAACGCCGTCATCGCTGAGCTGGAGGTATACGATTTACCCGGCACCCTTAGCGGCCCGCCTTTGGAAGCGGATACCGTTCTGGATGCCCTGGAGGCCCTGGGGGCGGAGCTGGACAGCGGGGCGCTGGATGGCCTCATCGCCCGATACGCCCCGCCGGGAGCCCGGGAGGAGCTGGCCCGGGTGCGGCCCCAGATCAGCCGGGCCGCCCTGGAGCAGCGGCTGGCCCTGGAGCTGGGCGGCCTCGCCGGGCCCCGGCCCTTTGGGCGCTCTGAGGTCCGGCCCCTGGGGGTGCTGCTCCATATTGCGCCGGGGAATATGGCAGGCCTGCCCGCCTTCACCGCCGTGGAGGGCCTGCTCACCGGCAACATCAACCTGGTGAAGCTGCCCCGCGGAGACCAAGGACTCACCCTGGCGGTGTTTCAGAAGCTGACGGAGCTGGAGCCCAGGCTGGCCCCCTACCTGTACGCCTTCGACCTGTCCTCCAGGTATACCGGGACCATCCGGGCCCTGGCCAGTCTGGCCGACGGGATTGTCACCTGGGGCGGAGACGGGGCGGTCTCCTCCATGCGCGGGCTGGCCCCGCCCGGCGCCCGGCTCATCGAGTGGGGCCACCGGCTCAGCTTCGCCTATCTGTCGGGCTGGGAGGGGATGGACCTGTCCACCCTGGCGGAACACATCGTCCGCACCGGCGGGCTGCTGTGCTCCTCCTGTCAGGTGGTCTTTCTCGACACGGACCTCCTCTCCGTGGCGGAGCGGTTCTGCAAGCGGTTTTTGCCGGTTTTGGAAAAAGCCGCCGCCTCCCACTATAAAACCCCCGGCCAGGCGGCTCAGGCCGCCCTCTACGCCCGGGAGACAGCGCTGGAACAGATGGTGGACCGGGCTGAATTCGACGACCTGAATTTTCCCGGACAGAACTGCTCCCTCACGCTGCGCCGGGATATGAACCTGGAGCTGTCCCACCTCCACGGCAACGTGCTGGTAAAGCGCCTGCCCCGGCAGGAGCTGATTCCCATCCTGCGCCGGCAGCGGGGGCGCCTTCAGACGGCGGGGCTGATCTGCCCAGAGCCGGAGCGGGAGGGGCTGTCCGCCCTGCTGGCCCGGGCGGGAGTGAACCGGATTACCGCCCCCGGCCGCATGTCGGATGCCTTTCCCTGCGAAGCCCACGACGGAGAGTACCCCCTGCGCCGGTATGTGCGGGTGGTGGATTTGGAAAATAAATTCTAGGAGTTTACAATTATGGACTTGAAAATTAAGGCGGTTTCCCCTAAAATCGGTAAGGAAATCCCGCTGCCCTTCTACGCCACCCCCGGCTCGGCGGCCATGGACCTCCACGCCTGCCTGGACGAGGCGGTGACCATTCCTGCCGGGGCCCGGCGGACCATCCCCACCGGCATCGCCATCGCCCTGCCCTCGGCGGACTGTGTGGCCCTGGTCTACGCCCGCAGCGGCCTGGGCATCAAATACGGGGTGGCCCCCGCCAACTGCGTGGGGGTGATCGACAGCGATTACAGAGGTGAAATACTGGTTGGGCTTCAAAACTCCGGGGAATCAGATTTTACCGTTCAGCCCGGCGACCGCATCGCCCAGCTGATGATCGCCCCGGTGATCCAGGCCGGCATCCAGATGGTGGACGAGCTGGATGAAACCGCCCGGGGGACGGGAGGCTTTGGCTCCACCGGAACATAGGAGGAAAACGCAATGTTCGGATTGTTTAAACGAAAGGGCGAGGAGCCGGAGGAAAAGGCTCGGGAGACGAGGCCGGTCCAGAACACCGAGAACGAGCAGTTCAAGGAGTTTGCCGCTCAGTTTCAGCCCGAGGAGCTGACCGTTCTGGCCGTCACCGGGGCCAACGGCTTCGGCGGGGGCAAGGCCGGAAAGGAAAAGCTGTGGACGGCCTCCATCGGCCTGACCGCCTGGATGGAGGAGGACTCCTCCGACATCCACCGGGGGGAATTTGTCCTATCCACTGTGGGAGACGAGCAGCTGCTGGAAATTTTGCGCCGCCGGACCCGGCCCGACTTCATCATCAAGTTCCGGGGCCGGGTGTCGGAGGACGGCCAGCGGCTGCTGCTGCTGGACCTGCCCGAGCCGGGCTTCGACCCCGACCTGAAGGCCATTCTGGAGGAGCAGAAAAAGCCGGTCACCTTCTGGGAGGAGGGGCTGGGCACCTTCACCCTGGACCGCCGGGTGGACTGGTTCGAGACCGAGGTGGACTGGCTGGGCGGGCAGATTTCTCTGGTCTTCGACGCGGGCGAGGACCGGGCGGGTGCCCTTCAAAACGCCAAGGCCCTGCTGGCCGATGCCGCCAGCTGGGACGAGCGCATCCGGGCGTATGCCGCGGACGACCTGCTGGCCTCCGCCAACGACTGGGCCGAGGACGGGGAGATCACCAGGGAGCAGTTTATCCAGCGGATGGAGCTGGAGTCCATCGAGATTCGGGCGGACGGCTCCTTTGAGTTCTGGTTCGCTGACGGCGATATGTTCTATGGCCACTCCATCCACGTCTCCGGCGGCATGGAGCACGGCCCGGACAGAGCGGATATGGAGGGATAAGGGATGCGGAACAAATGGATGGCCCCCCAGTGGCTGGCCTGCCCGGAGATTCCCCAGTACTCCATCGGCTGGCGGATGGGCTACGGCGAGGGCTACGTCTGCAAGCTGGGGGCCTGGTGGGACGAGCTCAGCGACAAGGAGCGGGAGGAGTA
>JAAWEX010000060.1 GCA_022794495.1 Lawsonibacter sp.
GTCAAGGTGTTTTGCAGGGCCAGAGAGACGGCCAGGCCCATGACGCTCAGAAGGGCAATCAGGGGGGCGATGTCCACCTCCAGAGAACCAAGCAGCCCTCCCACCAGGTCGCCGAACCGCTGAACCAGCACCCCGCCGGCCAGCATGTTGGACAGGGAGGCCACGTGCCTGCCGTAGCGGTAGGGCTCGTTGAAGGGCTTGGTAAAGCGGTTGGAGACCAGCAGGGCGAAATTGGTATTTTCGCTTCTCAGGGCGGGGTCGGCGTAGGAGTGGCCGTTGACGGTGTTGATGCCCTCCACGTTCTCCGCCACTACGTGGCCGTAGGGGTTCATGCAGAAGGTGCGCACGCTGTCGCCGTACTGCTTGGTGCGGTAGATCAGCTTGGACTCGTACACCACGTCGGTGATGTGCTCAAAGATGACGGCGGGCAGCTCCACCCGGACGCCCACGTCCACCTGGTTGTTGAGCAGCTCCAGCCCCAGGTCCTTGCACTGGTTGGAGAACCACTCCGCCCCGGACCGGCCGGGCGCGGCGATGAGGTATTTGCAGGCCACCTCGCCCCCCTTGGCCAGGATAAGGCGGTAGCCGTCCTCTGCCCGCTCAATGGAGGCCGCCTCCGTGTGGAAGGAAAACTCCAGCTTGTCCCGCAGGCCCTCGTAAATGTTGGTGAGGATGCGCAGGTTATTCTCGGTGCCCAGGTGCTTGCACCGGGCCTGGAGGAGGTGGAGGTCGTAGGCCAGGGCCTGGCGGGCCAGCTTTCGGGCGGCGTCGCTCTCGGTGGAGAAGACCTGGGTGGTGGCCCCGTGGGCGACGTTGATGGAGTCCACATAGTCGATCAGCTCCATCACGCGGGCGGGCTCCATAAAGTCGGTGAGCCAGCCGCCGAACTGGGTGGTAAAGTTAAACTTGCCGTCGGAGAAGGCCCCGGCCCCGCCGAAGCCGCACATGGTGTGGCACACGGGACAGCGGATGCACTCCTTCACCTTCCCCGCCACAATGGGGCAGCTGCGGTGGTAGATGTCCGCCCCCTGGTCCAGGGCCAGCACCTTTAATTCGGGGTGGAGATGGGTCAGCTCATAGGCGGCGAAGATGCCCGCCTCGCCGCAGCCCAGGATGACGACGTCGTATTTGGGGTTCATGGTTGGACTCCTTTCAAACTGCAGGGGCCGCCGCCTCCGGCGGCCCGTTTTAAGGAACAGCGGGGCGGCGAGGCCGCCGCCCCCTACGGGAAAATATATTTTGTAGGGCGGGACGACCCCGGCCCGCCGTTTTGCCCAGTATACCATACCCCCGGACAAAACACAACGGCCCGCCGGATACCGGCGGGCCGAGAGGGGCGGTGGGATTCAGCTTTTTTCCTCGAAGCTGGCGCCGCAGCTGCGGCAGGTGACGGTGATCTTGCCCTTACCCTTTGGCACGCGCAGCCGCTGGCCGCAGCTGGGGCATTTAAAATAGGCGTGTTCCTTATCCTTTCGGATGGCCCGTCGAAAGTGGAGCCAGGCCAGGACCGGACCGGCCATTCGCATGAATCTGGCGTTTTCCATCTGTCTGCGTTCGATATTCCGGGAGAGCATCCGAAGCAGGGCGGCGGCCATCAGGGCAAAGCTGGCCCAGTACAGAACGCCCAGTCTGACAAAGAGGGAGACCAGGTAGATCAGCAGATAGAGCCCGATCAGGAACAGGTTCAGCGGGTCGTTCCCGTAGCGGCCATACATAAATCGCTGGATCGCATTGCGGATCATAGAGCGCCTCCTTGGCTATGGGGATGGCAGGCGGACCCCGCCTGCCAAAGATACTGTATTATCATATCTCTTCTCCATAAGCTCGTCAAGGCGGCATTCGTAAACAAAATGTAAATTTCACAGGGGTATTGCGGCAATTTCGATTTTCGTTTATACTGTCTGTATCCATCAAAAACCGGGAGGGTTCGACATGAAGCGGATTGACAAGGAAAACTACTACCTGGACATCGCCGAGACAGTGCTGGAGCGTTCCACCTGCCTGCGCCGGTGCTATGGGGCCATAATTGTAAAAAACGACGAGATCGTCTCCACCGGCTACAACGGCGCGCCCCGGGGGCGGAGGAACTGCATGGACCTGGGCTGCTGCACCCGGGAGGCCATGAATGTCCCCTCCGGCCAGCGGTATGAGCTGTGCCGCTCCGTCCACGCGGAGATGAACGCCATCATCTCCGCCGCCCGCCGGGATACTTTGGGCTCCACCCTCTACCTGGCGGGCCGGGAGGCCAAGTCAGGGGAGCTGCTCCACGACGCCACCTCCTGCTCCATGTGCCGCCGGCTCATCATCAACGCCGGCATCAAGCGGGTGGTCATCCGCAACACCGAGACGGAATACTCGGTGGTCCATGTGGAGGACTGGGTTCGGGAGGACGACTCCCTGCCTCAGCCGGTCTGACCGGCTTCAAAAGCGGCTTCTGTGTCCTCACAGGGCCGCTTTCACTGTTTATCACCACCTTTTGCTCCATTCAACCTGGAGCTGACCGGAAGTTGATTGCCAAAGCCCCCTCTTTTGGGTATGATAGAGGCGGCGCTGAAGCCCAACCCCTGGGCGAACCGCGTCCCCCTCAGTGTATCGCTTCTGGGGCGGACCGGCGCCCCCGGCCCGGAACGCTGGAGGAGGGTACGGCCTTGCTGATTTTAAAGCTGTATTGGGATTAGACGCAGAGAGTCCCCGGCTTTACGCCGGGGACTCTTTGGCTGCTTCCTATGTAAATCAGCCGGGCAGCAGGGCCAGGTACTCCTCGTAGCACAGCCCCTGGCTCATGCAGGCCTGAGCGGCCTCCACACCCACATAGCGGTAGTGCCAGGGCTCGAAGCGGTAGCCAGTGATGGGCTGCTTGTCCTCATCGTAGCGCAGAATAAAGCCATACTCGGCACAGTGCTCCTTCAGCCAGGCGAAGGCGGGGGTTTTCTCAAAGCTGGCCTTGCGGCTGGCTGCGTTGATGTCCACGGCCAGGCCGGTCTGGTGCTCGGAGTGGCCCGCCCGCGCGGAGAAGGTGTCTACATACGCCTGAGAGGCGTTTTTCCGGTAGCCGCTGTAAGCGCTCTTCTGGAGCTGATAGGAGCGGTAGGCGGACACGCTGCGCAGGGAGATGCCCTCCTCCCTGGCCTTGTCCGCCATGGAGCGGAAGGCCTGGGCGGCCTCGGGACGCATGGAGCCGCTGCCGTAGCCCTGTCCCAGCGTCTCCAGCTCAGGGACGTAGCTGGCGGGCAGGGCGTTGTATTTGTTCACCAGGGCGGTCACGCTGGCCGGGTCAGAGAGGATCTCCACCTGGCTGTAGAAGGGCTTGTCCAGCCCCATATTGACCTGGAGGACCACCTCCTCCGGGGCGGCCTCCGGGTACTCGGCGCTCCAGGCCTCATACCGCTCCAGAAGCGCCGCGCGCCCATTGGGCAGCCGGAGGAAAACCGGGCGCTCCGGGTCGGGGAGCTGGGGCTTTTGGGGCGGGTCCGGCTCCACAGGCCGTTTCATGCCGGAATCACTGGGGAGAAAACGCGCCAGGCTGGAGCCGCCGCCCACCGGGTCGCCGGAGTCGCTGAGGCGCAGGGCGCCCACGGGAATCAGGGACAGCAGGCACAGTCCGGCCGCCGCCAGCGGCAGCAGCCGCCGAAAAATGAATCTATTTATGTCGCTCATCCTTTCACAGGGGAGTCCGCCGGGTCCTCGCCCCGGCAGACAGACAGAAACCAGGCCCAGATGGCCGCGCCGTCCACCGTGTCCAGCCGGCGCTTGCCAAAGGCCATCCTTTCGGGATGGAACTGGACGCCCAGCAGGGGGTAGCCGGGCAGGTCCAGGGCCTCGGCAAAGCCGCTCTCCGACCAGGCGGTGGCCCGCAGGCCCTCTCCCAGGCGGTTTACCGCCTGGTGGTGGGCGCTGTTGACGGAGAAGATATGGCCGTAGAGCTGGTGGAGGACGGAGCCCTCCGGGGCAAATATGGGGTGGACCAGGTCGCCCTGGCATGAGGTGTGGAAAATTTTCTGTTCCGGGGGCAGGTCCTGGATCAGGTCTCCTCCCAGGGCTATGTTGATAACCTGCATCCCCCGGCAGACGCCCAAAATGGGCTTGCCCGCCTGATAAAAGGCCTGAAACAGGGCCAGCTCCGCCCGGTCACGGGCCTTGTCCGGCGGGTTGGAGCCCCGGTTGGGCCGGCCAAACAGGGTGCTGTCGATGTCGCCGCCGCCGCACAGCACCAGGCCGTGGCAGCTCAGGTCGGGGGCGGGGCAGTAGCCGGGCCTGGGGTCGCCGCCGGCGCCCCGGACGGCGGCACTGTAGTTGTCGGTGCGGTCCGCCGGACCGGACAGCTGTATCTTCAGCCTGCCCATTCCCGTCATACCCCGTCCAGGGCGGAGCGCGCCTTCACCAGCGCCACAATCAGGCTCACCGCGCCCTCTACCCCCACAATGCCGGAGTTGATGGTCAGGTCATAGCGGCGCATGTCGCCCCAGGTGTGGCCGGTGTAGTAGTTGTAGTAGTTGGAGCGGCCCTTGTCCATCTGGACAATCCGCCGCGCCATGTCGTCGGCGGGCAGGCCGTATTCCTCTACGCACCGCTCCACCCGGCTGGACATTTCAGCGTGGATAAAGACCTTCAGGCACTCGGGCCGCTCTCCCAGCACATAGTCAGAGCAGCGGCCCACGATGACGCAGGGGCCCTCGCCGGCCAGCTCCCGGATGACCTCTGACTGGGCGAAGAAGGCCTGGTGGCCCACAGGCACCCCCTGGTGGGCCAGGGCGGGCACCCCCATGCCCAGCGGGGCGGCGGACAGGTGGAAGCGGCTCCGGGCCCGCTCCTCTGCCCTGGCGATAAAATCGGGGGACAGTCCGCTCTTTTCCGAGGTCTTTTGAATAATAGTTCTGTCGTAGCAGGGGATGCCAAGCGCGGCGGCCAGCCGCTTGCCTACAAGCCTGCCTCCGCTGCCGAACTCCCGGCTGATTGATATTACGTAGCTGCTCACAGCACGCGCCTCCCTTGTGCAGGGGCCTTCAGCCCATGCGCTATCTTACTACATAGTATAACGCTTTTCTCTGAAAATGACAATGAAAATCTGAGGCCTCCGGGCGAAAAATCCGGCTGCCCGGAGGAGAGGGTGAAACCTGTGTCAAGGTTTTTCGGCTTTTTTGTCTGATATGCTGATTTTTTCTGGATATTTTGCCTGTTATCATGCCGTTCCAAGGCTTGCGTTCCCGCTTTAGATGTGCTATGATTGCTCCGAAAAATATCCGGCCCGCCGGCGGCGGCCGCAACAAAGAACTTTCTGAAAAGGATGTGTTTTTGATGCAACTGAAAGAACAGCTCTTCCAGACCACCCAGGAGCGCTTTGGGTGCTCCCCCGACCAGTGCGACGACCGGCAGCTTTACGAGGCCCTGCTGCTGCTCACCCGGCAGCTGGCCCAGAACCGTCCCGCCCCCGCCGGGGACCGGAAGCTCTACTATTTCTCCGCGGAATTCCTCATGGGCAAGCTGCTGAGCAATAACCTGCTGGCCCTGGGCCTCCACGACGAGGTGCGGGCCCTGCTGGCCGACCTGGGCCGGGACCTGGGGATTATCGAGTCTATGGAGCCCGAGCCCTCTCTGGGCAACGGCGGCCTGGGCCGCCTGGCCGCCTGCTTTTTAGACTCTATCGCCGCCCTGGGCCTGCCCGGCGACGGCGTGGGCCTGAATTACCACTTCGGCCTGTTCCGGCAGAAGTTCGCCCAGAACCGCCAGACCGAGGAGCCCGACCCCTGGATGGAGGCGGACAGCTGGCTTATCCCCACCGGGGTCAACTTCACCGTCCCCTTTGGCGGGTTCGAGCTGAAGGCGGTGCTCTACGATGTGGCTGTTCCCGGGGCCAACAACCAGTGCGCCAACCGGCTGCACCTCTTCGATGTGGCCCAGCCCGCGGACAAGCCCTGGGTGGGCATCGGATTTGACAAGGGGGATATTGCACACCGCCTGACCTCCTTCCTGTACCCCGACGACAGCGATGAGGCGGGCCGGCTGCTCCGGGTCTATCAGCAGTATTTTATGGTGTCCGCCGGGGCTCAGCTCATCCTGTCTGAGCTGGAGGCCAAAGGGTATGCCCTGAACACCCTGGCCGACCACGTGGTGGTCCAGATCAACGACACCCACCCCTCCATGGTGATCCCGGAGCTCATCCGCCTGCTCACCGAACGGGGGATGTCCTTCGACGACGCCCTGGCGCAGGTGCGCCGCACCTGCGCCTACACCAACCACACCATCCTGGCCGAGGCCCTGGAGAAGTGGCCTCTGGCCTTTATCGAGAAGGCGGCCCCCCAGCTGGTGCCCATCATCCAGGAGCTGGACCGGCGGATGAAGCAAGCCCATCCCGATCCCAGGGTGGCTATTCTGGACGACCAGGGCCGGGTTCACATGGCCCACATGGATATCCACTGCGGCTACTCGGTAAACGGCGTGGCCGCCCTCCACACCGAAATTTTGAAAAGCTCTGAGCTCAAGCCCTTCTACGACATCTACCCGGAGAAGTTCAACAACAAGACCAACGGCGTCACCTTCCGCCGCTGGCTGGAGGCCTGCAATCCGGAGCTGGCCGGGCTGATCGACAGCTGTATCGGCCCCGATTGGAGAAAGGACGCCGCCAAGCTGGAGGGGCTGCTGGCCTTTCGGGAGGACGCGTCCGTCCTGGACCGGCTGCTTGAGGTGAAGCAGCACAACAAGGACCGGCTGTGCCGGATTCTGTGGGCCGGACAGCGGATCGAGATCGACCCCCAGTCGGTCTTCGACATCCAGGTCAAGCGCCTCCACGAGTATAAGCGCCAGCAGATGAACGCCCTGTATATCATCCACAAATACCTGGAGATCAAGAGCGGCAGGCTGCCTGAGCGGCCGGTGACCGTCCTCTTCGGGGCCAAGGCCGCCCCCGCTTATGTGATGGCCAAGCACATCATCCACCTGATCCTCTGCCTGCAAAGGCTCATCGAAAACGACCCCCAGGTCCGGCCCTGGCTGCGGGTGGCCATGGTGGAAAATTACAACGTTACCTGGGCCGAGCGGCTCATCCCCGCCTGCGACATCTCCGAGCAGATCTCCCTGGCCTCCAAGGAGGCCAGCGGCACCGGCAATATGAAGTTTATGGCCAACGGGGCGGTCACGCTGGGCACAATGGACGGGGCCAATGTGGAGATTGCCCAGCTTGTCGGGGAGGAGAATATCTACACCTTCGGCCGGTCCAGCGACGAGGTGATCGCCCTGTATCAGGGCGGCGAGCCCGACGGCCGGAGCTACCGCCCCCTGGACCTCTACCACCGCCCGGCGGTGGAGCGGCTGGTGGACTTCCTGGTCTCTCCGGAGCTGCTGGCCATCGGGGACCCGGCCGGCCTGTCCGCCCTGTGGCGGGATATGAAGTATAAGGACTGGTTCATGGCCCTGCTGGACCTGGAGGACTATATTGCCGCCAAGGACCGCTGTCTGAGGGACTACGGCGACCGCCGGGCCTGGGCCCAGAAGATGCTGGTGAACGTGGCCAAGTCGGGGTATTTCTCCTCTGACCGGACCATCCAGCAGTACAACCAGGACATTTGGCACCTGACCTGATGGCATAGATGAAGCAGACGCCCCCGCCTCCGGCACAAGCCGGGCGCGGGGGCGTCTGTGTTTAGAAAAATGATTCCTTTGGGCGGCGGCATCAGTCCTCTGTAAATTCAAACAGCTCCTCCACCGCCGCATGAAAAACCTTTGCGATATCCATCGCCAGCTTCAGCGACGGGTTATACCGCCCGTTTTCCAGATGCACGATAGTCTCTCGCCTTGCGTGTACCAATTCCGCCAATTCGCTCTGTTTTAACCCTGCTTTTTCCCGATATTCCTTGACCTTTGTTTTAAGGGCCATGTCAGACTCCCTTACTGTCCATCGCGCAGAATATCGTGGATTGAATCACAAACGGAGGCCGGTCTCAGACTCCTTTGCTGTCCATCACGCAAAAAATGATGAAGCGCACCGCCGCCAGTATCAATATCATGCCGACCAGGGCATAGCCCGCCGCCGTTCCATCTATGGCCTTGACAGCACACGCAAAGGCAATGACAATGATGGCCGCGATCATGAGTTTCAACCCGATTGCATCTGTCCTGCGCAGATTTTGAATCGCCAGCTCGTCTTTTTCCTCTTTGCTGTATTTATGAATGCGGCCTGCCTGCATTATGAAAAATACAAGGGTGAATGTGACAACCGCGTTTTGGATGGTATCATAGTAATCATGCCAATCCCGCCTGGCCCACATCCAGTAGTAACAGACCAGAAGCGCCGCGTAAATAATTTTTGTGCCTACAATTTCCTTTAAGGTTACCTTTGACCTCATGCGCGATTCCTCCATGTGATATATTTTTAACTCCCTGGGCGTTATAAATATATCACTCCTCACAGGGCTTGTCAAGGAAAAATGTGAGATATTTATAACTCGATATGTCCTGCTTCTACACAGACAGCGGGGGAACATGGAGGCAAACCGGGAGATTTTTAGAGGTGCTGGGTCAGGCGGTTCATCACCTGGGTGTAGGCGTCCTCCACGCCGCCCAGGTCCCGGCGGAAGCGGTCCTTGTCCAGCTTCTCGTGGGTTTTGGAGTCCCAGAGGCGGCAGGTGTCGGGGCTGATCTCGTCGGCCAGAACGATGGTGCCGTCTTCCAGCCGGCCAAACTCCAGCTTGAAGTCCACCAGGGTGACGCCGCAGTCGGCCCAGACCTCCTGCATCAGCTTGTCCACCGTGAGGGCGTATCTGCGGATGAGGGCCAGCTCCTCAGGGGTGGCCAGCTTCAGGGCTAAGGCGTGGTCGTCGTTGAGCAGGGGATCGCCCAGGTCGTCGTCCTTGTAGGACAGCTCGAAGGTGGGCTGGTCAAAGACGATGCCCTCCTCCACGCCGTACCGCTTGGCGAAGGAGCCGGCGGAGATGTTGCGCACAATGACCTCCAGGGGGACGATGGACACCTTTTTCACCAGGGTCTCCCGGTCGTTCAGCTCCTTGACCAGGTGGGTGGGGATGCCCTCCTTCTCCAGCCGGGCCATGAGCAGATTGCTCATCTTGTTGTTGATGACTCCCTTGCCGGTGATGGTCCCCTTTTTCAGGCCGTTGAAGGCGGTGGCGTCGTCCTTATAGGAGACGATCAGCTGCTGCGGATCGTCGGTGGTGTAGACCTTCTTGGCCTTGCCCTCGTAGAGCAGTTCTTTTTTCTCCATGGTAGATCTCCTCCGTATTGATAAAAGTTGGGATAAAATGGACCTGTTTGGGAGCATTATAAGCCGGAAACGAGAGAAATGTCAAGGGGATGTTTCTACAGATATCCTGGAACATCGCCCCGGTTTTCCGACGATTGTTCCCATGGCACGCAGTTCCTCCGGATGGGGCAGGGGGAATTGGGTCAGTCGCCGGCCTCTACATACTCAAGAATATCCCCGGGCTGGCAGTGCAGCACCTTGCAGATGGCGTCCAATGTGCTGAAGCGGACGGCCTTTACTTTTCCTGTCTTTAAATAGGAGAGGTTGACATTGGATATGCCCACCTGGGCGGCCAGGTCGTTGAGCCGCATTTTCCGGTCCGCCAGCACCCGATCAAGCCGAATGATAATCATAACGTGTGATCCACCTCATCCTGCAGCCCCACCCCATAGTGGATAATATACGCAGCCACAATAAATGCGATGCTGGGCACCAGGGTGCTGAGCATAGACTGTCCGGTCCCAATAGACACCCGGCCCTCGGCAACCAGGTTTGTCAGCCAGCAGATCAGCAGCTTGATAAACGGGACAAGGAGGGCCGTAAAGAATTGGAGCAGTCCGTACCAGAGCAGACAGGAGGCGTTTTGCTCCGTGAATATTTGGCCCCTGTGGATGTTGGCGAATAAACGGCTCAAAAACCAGTAGGCAAGCATGATGGGCACTGTGGTTACGGCGTACATGAGGGAAAGCCCGATTTGAATCCTGGGATCAATCTGGTTCCCGTCGTCTGACCACACATGGATGCTGTCGCTGGTGTGGACGGTCATCCCCCGGGAATGGGGATTGTGGTCCTCTTCCGCGTAGATGGCCTGGTCAAAGCTTCCTGTCTGGGTGTGGAGCGAAAAGGTCTGCCGCCCCATAAAGCTGAGCGCCGTGCACAGGATAAAAAACCCGATGGCAAAATAGCACGCCAGCTGCATAAACCTGGCGGCAGGCCTTGCGAAGCGCTCGTTGGTAAGCTTTTGAAAAACTTTCATGATTATCACCTCGGGTCTATCATATCAGTTTTATTAAATTGTGTCAATAATAATTTAATCTTTATCATTAAATTATTATCGTTTTAATGTAGGGCTCCGCTCCAAAATAAAAATCGCCTGTTACACCGCGGCAGCAGAAGGCCACGACGCAACAGGCGAAAACTTGCCAAAACGCAGAATCACAGCTTTTTCGGGATATTCGTCAATAGAAAACTCCCCGATAAATGAGAATTTCAGATTGAACGTTCATGCTAAGATACTTACAGCAATAGCAAATGTACAAATCAATAATACTCCCACACCAAATGTGACTATCACTTTTTTCACCTTTCTATCTCCGTTAACAGCCATATCTATTCTATCAGCAAATAACATAAACACGATAGCTGCTATCATTAACGGTATAGAAATTAACAACACAGAAATTTTTACCATACTTTTCCCTCCACAACTTGTAATAGTATCACAAAAGGCGGGAAGATACAACTGCATTTCATATCTTTTCCCAGGATAGTCAGCAATAGAAAGCATCCCGATAAACTGGAGGCCGCTTATTGCAAAGCATATATCAAAGCTTGTACTTCGTTAAAAAATCTTGACAAATGGAAGCCGTCCGCAACAGCATGATGGATATTCATTGTAAGCGGCATTACCAATCTGTCATTGTCCAACT
>JAAWEX010000061.1 GCA_022794495.1 Lawsonibacter sp.
TTTTGCGCAATAACATTCACCAGGTTTTACCAGGAACACGGAATCGAACTGGACTTTTATTATAACAGCAAAAGCACCTGCTGACAAGCATAAATCAGGCGGGCGCTCCAAGGAGCGCCCGCCTCTCGCTGAATAGTAAAAACTGCGAAAAAGGGAAATTATTCCCACTCAATGGTGGCGGGGGGCTTACTGGTAATATCGTACACGATGCGGTTAATGCCCGAGACCTCGTTGACAATCCGGGCGGACACCTTGTCCAGCAGGTCGTAGGGGATACGGGCCCAGTCGGCGGTCATAAAGTCGGAGGTAGTCACCGCCCGGAGGGCCAGGGTGCAGTCGTAGGTGCGCCCATCCCCCATAACGCCCACGGAGCGGGTGTTGGTGAGGACAGCGAAATACTGGCTCAGCCTTTTGTCCTCTCCTGCCCTGGCCATCTCCTCCCGGAAGATGGCGTCAGCCAGGCGGAGGGTGTCCGCCCGCTCCTTGGTCAGCGCCCCGATGATGCGGATGGCCAGACCGGGACCGGGGAAGGGCTGGCGGTTTACCAGATACTCGGGCAGGCCCAGTTCCCGGCCCAGCTGGCGTACCTCGTCCTTGAAGAGCATCCGCAGGGGCTCGATAATCTCCTTAAAATCCACATAGTCGGGCAGGCCGCCCACGTTGTGGTGGCTCTTGATGACGGCGGCGTCCCCCGCACCTGACTCGATGACGTCGGGGTAGATGGTGCCCTGGGCCAAAAAGTCCACTGCGCCGATTTTTTTGGACTCCTCCTCAAAGACCCGGATAAACTCCTCGCCGATAAGCTTGCGCTTGTCCTCCGGCTCCTCCACCCCGGCCAGCCTGGTCAGGAAGCGGTCCTCGGCATCCATCCGGACGAAGTTGATATCCCAGGGGGCAAAGGCCCGTTCCACCTCGTCCCCCTCGTGGAGGCGCATGAAGCCGTGGTCCACAAAGACGCAGGTGAGCTGCCGGCCCACCGCCTCGGCCAGCAGGGCGGCGGCCACCGAGGAGTCCACCCCGCCGGACAGGGCCAGCAGCACCTTCCCCCCGCCAATCTTTTCCCGGAGCTGGGCGATGGCGGTGTTTTTATAGTCCCCCATGGTCCAGCCGCCCTTGGCATGGCAGACCTCGAAGAGGAAATTGCGGATCATGTCGATGCCGTGCTCTGTGTGGTTGACCTCCGGGTGGTACTGCACGCCGTAAAAGCCCCGGCTCTCGTCGGCAATGGCCACATTGGGGCAGGCGTCGGAGCGGGCGGTGAGGGCAAAGCCCTCCGGCACCTTGGACATGTAGTCGCTGTGGCTCATCCAGGACACGCCCTGGCCGGGCAGCCCCCGGAAGAGCTTGCAGGAGGTATCGTAGTAGGTGAGGGTCTTGCCGTACTCCCGGGCGGAATCCTCCTGGGCGGGGACCACCTGTCCGCCCAGGGCCTGGGCCATGAGCTGACAGCCGTAGCAGATGCCCAGAATGGGCACCCCCCAGGTGAAGATCTCAGGGTCCACATGGGGCGCGTCCTCCAGATAGACGGAGTTGGGCCCGCCGGTGAAGATAATCCCGATGGGCTCCATCGCCCGCAGCTGGGCCAGGGAGGTGGTGTAGGGCTTGACCTCGCAGTATACATGACAGGACCGGACCCGGCGGGCGATGAGCTGGTTATACTGGCCGCCGAAGTCGATAATCAGAACTTTTTCCATAATACTCCTCCATCTGTTCCGGTTCGCGGTTTCTCCTGTCCATCATAGCAGACCTTGCCCGCCCTGGCAATATCCTTCGGGCACATATATTTACCATTTTTTTGCGGTTTTTCAGAGGGAAATCGCATGATTTTGCCGGAGGCGGAAAAGGGCCCTCCTCCCCGGGGGGAAGAGGGCCTGAGGCTCAGTCCAGATAGTCTCTGGGGTCCACGGGCTGGCCGTTCAAGAGGGTTTCCAGGTGCAGATGGGGTTCTTCCCCCACCTCCGCCATAGCGGAGCCGCCCACTGTGCCCAGCTCAGAGCCGATGTCCACCGCGTCGCCGGGCTGGACGGCGGTCTCACTGTCCAGATTGCAGTACCAGGACTGAAGCCCGCCGCCGTGGTCCACCACCACAGTGGTGCCCATCAGCATGTCGTTGTAGACCTGCTCCACCGTGCCGGCGCTGATGGAAAGCACCTTGACCCCGTTGGCGGCGGCGATGTCCAGCCCGCTGTGGGTGCGCCAATCCCCCATGGTGGGGTCCAGGGAGAGGGTCTCCACGCTGTAGTCCCGGAGCACCGCGCCCCGTACGGGCCAGGTAAATACCTTAGAAATGGTCTGCCCGCTGGTGGTGTCGGGCTCGGGAGTCTGGTCCTTCAAGGGTTCGGGGTCGTCCGGCTGGGCAGCGGGGGCGGGGGTTGGCTGTTTGACAGGCGTCTCAACGGGGGCGGGGAGGGTGACCTCCGGCTTGGAGGGCGCTGCCGGCGCCTTGACCCCGCTTTGATCCGGGATGGTCACTGAGGCGCTGCCGCCCGCCGGCTGTGTGGATTGGATACCGCCCACGGCGGTCTTCAGCAGATAATAGCCCGAGATTCCTATGGTGGCGACACACAGGAACAGGACTATGTAGAAGCCCTTTCCCATGGCGAAATCGCCTACCCGTTTCCAAATGCTTTGGTTTTTCAAAAAACCACCTCCGAAGCCTATTTTGGACAGGCCGGGGAATGGTTATACATAAAAGGCAAAATTTTTCCCGCCCCTTGAAAACCGGCCCGAAAAAGGCTACAATAGGGCAGAGAAAAAGGAGGAAAACGATATGATCGCTATTGCGTCTGACCACGGCGGCTACGCCCTGAAGGAACACGTCAAGGCCTATCTGGCCGCCAAAGGCATCACCTGCGAGGACTTCGGCACCGACAGCGCCGACAGCTGCGACTACCCCGGCTTTGGCCAGGCGGCCGCCCAGGCTGTGGCCCGGGGCCAGTGCGAGAAGGGAATCGTCATCTGCACCACCGGCATCGGCATCTCCATCGCCGCCAACAAGGTGAAGGGGATCCGCTGTGCCCTGTGCGGCGATCCCTTGTCCGCCGAGCTTACCCGCCGGCACAATAACGCCAATATGCTGGCCATGGGGGCCGGCATCATCGGCCCCATGATGGCTGAGCGCATTGTGGATATCTTTCTGGACACCGCGTTTGAGGGGGGCCGCCACGAGCGCCGGGTGAACCTGCTGATGGACATCGAAAAGGAGTAAGCATTCCAAAGACAGCCTCCGCAAAGAGATGGGGCAGGGCGGACCGCCGTGGTCTGCCCTGCCCTATTAGCTTATGGAGCTGCCTTTGTCAGTCGAGCGAGATGAAGTCCTTGCGGATATAGCCCGATTTTGTGCTGTTGTAGGTCACCTTGTACCAGCCGTTCTCCTCGCCCTGAACGGTGACCCGGGAGCCGTTGGAGGCGCTGGCTACGATGTCATAGTCCGTGCCGGGGCCGGAGCGGATGTTGACGCCCTTTTCTGCGTTGACAATCTTGCCGCGCTTGCTGGTATTATTGCTGGTTTTGCAGTAGACGTCGGCCTGGGCGGTGACGTCGCCGCAGGAGGCGCTGATAATCACATGGGTATCGGAGGCGCCCGCGTTCACATTGGTCACCAGACCCGCGGCATCTACCGTGGCCACAGTCTCATCGCTGCTGGCCCAGGTGACGTCGCCCGTCACGCCGGCGGGGAGGAGGTTGGCCGTCAGCTGCTCAGAGCCTCCGGACTCCAGCGTCAGCTCGATCTTGCTCAGGGCGATGGACTGCACCGCAGGGGCGGGGACGTTTCCGCTGGAGCTGTCCGCGCCGCTGCCGGAGGGGTCGGTGACAGAAGTGCCGGGGTTGGAGGACTTGCTGCTGTCGGGATCCTTCTGCCCGCCGAAGAGGGGAGCGCCGATGAAGCGGTAGATGATAAACATCGCCACACACACCACCAGGAAGGAGCCAACCCAGATTGCGGCCTGGAGGGCGGAGGCGGGCCGGCCGTAGCCGCCGCCCCGGGTGTTGGCCACCCGCTTGCCCGACACGCCGCCCCGGATGGGGCGCTCGTCGCAGAAGGGGCAGCGCTTATAGGTGACGGAGTAGTCCTCGCCGCAGTTTTCGCAGCGGATTACGTCGTTACGGCGGGAAGGGCTCTGCCGGCGGGACCGGTCGCCCCCCCGGTCTGGAGCGGAGGGCTGCCGGTAGCTGTCCCGGCTCTGGGGTGGGGCCTGGCGGTACTCGCCCCGGTCACGAGGGGGGGCCTGGCGGTACTCGCCCCGGTCCCGCGGCGCGGGCGGGCGCTCGCCGCTGCGGCTTGGAGAGGATGCTTGACGGTAGCCGTCCCGGCTCTGAGGGACCGGCTGCCTGTATTCACCCCGATCCCGGGAAGCCGGCTGGCGGCGTTCGCCGCCGCTGCGGGAAGAGGGGGGTCGTCTTTCAGCCATGATGGTTTCTCCAATCTTTGTTCTTTCGTGGATACACCTCTATTCTACCGTTATTTTACCTTCCCGTCAACGGGAAAACGCCAAAATAATAAAATATTCACATTTTTATGTCAATCACCCGGCGGAACTGTGATGCGGAGCCGGCCCGCCACTTGACCCGCCCGGCCCTTTTTACTATAATAGACGCATTGAGAGGAGGCGCTGCCCATGAGCACAATGATGACCGCCAGCGAGGTCCACAAGCAGTATACCGAGGTGGCCGCCGCATTCCGCAAGCTGATTCCGGACCCCGCCCTGCGGCTGAGCTTCAGCCGCCAGGTGGACGGCTACGTCCGGGGCTACGCCCTGGGGGTGTGGCAGGCGGACAGCGCCAGCTCCATCTCCCCCCGGCATGTGGAGTTCTACAACGCCATTTGGACCCCCGGCAATCCGGTCCCCTCGGCCCTCTATTGGGAGGTGGCCTCGGGGGTGGCCAATTTCGACCTGTTTCAGCCCCCCGCCTTTTTCCAGGACCTGCGTCAATACGACCGCCTGAGAGGCACCGCCCTGGCCCGGCGCTTTGCCGACGACCTCACCCTTCTGCTGCTCCTCTTCGCCGCGGTGGACGGGGTGGTCAGCGAGAGCGAAGCGGGCTTTGTCAACGCCTGTAACGATGTGCTGCTGGAGCTGTGTGACAAAGACGGCCTGCGCGCCGACCGTCCCGCCATCCGGGCGGACCAGTTTTCCGCCCCCCGGCCAAGCCAGCCCGCCCCGGCCGTCAAGGAGGAGAAGGTCCCCGCCAAACAGGAGAAGGACACGCCCCCGGCGGAGCCTGAGCCAACCCTGGAGGAGCTGCTGGCTGAGCTGGACGGGCTGTGCGGCCTGGACAGGGTGAAGAAGGACGTGAAGAGCCTCATCAACCTGGTAAAGGTGCGCAAGCTCCGGGAGGAGGCCGGCCTGCCCGTCCCCCCCATGTCGCTGCACCTGGTGTTTATGGGCAACCCCGGCACCGGAAAAACCACTGTGGCCCGGCTGCTGGCCAAGATTTACCACGCGGTGGGGGTGCTGTCCAAGGGCCAGCTGGTGGAGGTGGACCGTTCCGGTCTGGTGGCCGGCTTCGTGGGTCAGACCGCCCTGAAAACCCAGGAGGCCGTCCAGAAGGCCATCGGCGGGGTGCTGTTCATCGACGAGGCCTACGCCCTGGTCAACGCCGAGAGCGCCAATGACTTCGGCCACGAGGCCATTGAGGTCGTCCTCAAGAACATGGAGGACCATCGGAAGGACCTGATTGTCATTGTGGCGGGGTACACCGACCGGATGGAGCAGTTTATCCACGCCAACCCCGGTTTGGAGTCGAGGTTCAACAAATACTTCTTCTTCGAGGACTACGACGGAAAACAGCTGATGGAAATTTTCCGGTCCATGTGCAAAAAGAACGGCTACACCCTCTCAGAGGCGGGGGAGCAGTTCATGGAGAAGGACCTGCAAGAGCTCTACGAGGAGCGGGACGAGAACTTCGGCAACGCCCGGGATGTGCGCAACCTCTTTGAGCAGGCGGTGGCCCGCCAGGCGGATCGGGTCTCTCAGCTGGAGGTCCCCACCAAGGAGCAGCTGATGGAGCTGCTGCCGGAGGATTTGGAGGAGAAAGAGGTTTAACGGCATGGACACTTTTTATTCGATTCTGGATGAAGAGGAGAGCAAACAAATCTGGGACCGCATCAATGCGGAGCTCCGGTTTCAGCCCAGCGTCCGGGTCAATCAGCTGCCCTTTCAGCTTTCAGCGCCTTACCTTGTTCTGGACCTGACTTATGCCACGCAGGAACAGGTGGAAAAGCTGCTGGCGGAGGTCCCCGGCGCTCTGGCCGCCTGCCTGGGGGAGGACGATTGGATTTACGCCCTGGACTGGCATCACAGCTACTTCCGCTACGACCCCCGCCTGCCCATCACCGAGCACAGCCACTGGGTGGAGGACGAGCGCTACATGGGCGGGGGCTACGACGCCTATTTCCCGGACTTTTACCCCGACGGAGATTACTACTTTTTCGTCCAGCGGGACCTGAAATGGGGCTGGCTGGGCCACCCCTGGCGGCGGGAAATCTGGATTTTTGGAGCCCCGCTTCTGCACGCGCTCTCCCCAAGGCTGGAGGAATTGGGCTTTCCTGTGAAGGCGGTGTGAATGCAGGGGCAGATATGATCCGCCCTACGCACAGCTGCCACATAAAAACGAGGAGGAAACACAAATGTTAATCAACTTTGACCAGATTCCCGAGACCGTCATCCCCCACATGCGGGGGGGCGAGGGACAGGTGGCGTCCCATATGCACGTAGACGGGGACAACAAGATTATGAAGGGCCTGCTGGCCCCCGGCTGCACCATCGGCCTGCACACCCACGACACCAGCAGCGAGATCATCTGCATCCTGTCCGGCACAGGCAAGGTGCTGTGCGACGGGGCGTACGAGCCCCTGTCCGCCGGGTCGGTCCACTACTGCCCCAAGGGCCACGAGCACAGCCTTATTAACGACAGCGACGCCGACCTGACCTTCTTCGCCGTGGTCCCGGAGCACGGCGCATGACCGTCGCCTTTTACACCCTGGGCTGCAAGGTAAACCAGTACGAGACCCAGGCCCTGGAGCAGCTCTTTGCCAGCCGGGGGCACACCCTGGTCCCCTTCGAGGGGGAGGCGGATGTATACATCATCAACTCCTGCACCGTCACGGCGGTGAGCGATAAAAAATCCCGGCAGACCGTCCGGCAGGCCCGGAAGCGGGCACCGGGGGCGGTGATTGCCCTGTGCGGCTGCTACCCCCAGACCCATCCGGAGGATATCAAGGAGCTGCCCGTGGACCTGGCGGCGGGCACCGGGGACCGGGTCCGCTTTGTGGAGCTGGTGGAGCAGGCCTGGGCGGAGCGTCAGGAAAAAGTCACCGCCCTGGACGATGCCATGAAGCGCCGGGTCTTCGAGCCCCTCCCGGCCGGAGGGCTGGAGGGCCGCACCCGGGCCATGCTCAAGGTGGAGGACGGCTGCGTCAACTTCTGCGCCTACTGCATCATCCCCTACGCCAGGGGGCCGGTCCGCTCCCTGCCTCTTCAAGACGCCGCTGCCCAGGCGGCCAAGCTGGCGGAGGAGGGCTACCGGGAGCTGGTGCTCACCGGTATTGAGATCTCCTCCTGGGGCCGGGATTTGGAGGGAAAACCGGGGCTGATCGACCTCATCGAGGCGGTGTGCGCCGCCGCCCCCGGATGCCGGGTCCGCCTTGGCTCGCTGGAGCCCCGGACCATTACAGAGGAATTCTGCGCCCGGGCAGTCAGGCTGGACAACCTGTGCCCCCACTTCCATCTGTCCATGCAGTCCGGCTGCGACGCCACCCTGAAGCGGATGAACCGGAGGTATGACACAGCCCGGTTTTTCGAGAGCGTCCGCCTGCTGCGGGAGCACTTCCAAAAACCCGCCGTAACCACCGATATGATTGTGGGCTTTCCGGGGGAGACGGAGGAGGAGTTTGTCCAGTCCCTGGACTTTATCCAGCGGTGCGCCTTCTCCGCTATGCACATTTTCCCCTACTCCAAGCGCCCCGGCACCCCTGCGGCCGCTATGCCGCACCAGGTGCCCAGGGCGGTCAAGGAGGAGCGGGCCCGGCGGGCGGCCGAGGCGGCCGCCCGGATGGAGCAGCGCTATTTGGAGCAGTGGGAAGAGGTGGAGGTCCTTTTCGAGGAGGAGCGGGACGGCCTGTGGTGGGGCCGCACCACCCGATACAGCAGGGTGGGCGCAGAGAGCGGAGAGAACCTCCACAATCAGCTGCGGCAGACGGCTGTAACCGGGGTGGAGCGGGGCTGGCTCCGGGGACGGCTGATCAATTCTTAAATTTTCTTTAAATGCTGGAAAGGGACCGCCGGCGGTGGTATAATAACCCAGCAACTATACCAACGAGAGGAGCCCTGCCCCATGGAAGTATACAGTGCCAACCCCGGCAAAAAGCTGATCCGAAACGTGGACGGCGTGGATTATCTGCGCGTCCCTATTAAAACCCACCTCATCACAAAGGACGACCAGATGGAGGATGTGGTGAACAAGTACTCCAAGGACCTGATGCGGCCCGGCGACATTTTGTTTATCTCTGAAAAGGCGGTGGCCTGCACCCAGAGCCGGGCCATCCCCATGGAAGATATCCACCCCCGAAAGCTGGCAGTCACCCTCAGCCGCTACGTGACCAAAACCCCTGCCGGCATCGGCCTGGGCATCCCTGAGACCATGGAGATGGCCCTTCAGGAGTGCGGTACGCTGCGGATTTTGTTCGCCGCCTTCTGCTCTGTAATCGGCAAGCTTTTGGGAAAGCGGGGGTGGTTTTACAATGTGGCCGGCCCAAAGGCCAGGGGAATCGACGGCCCCACCCAGGGTACCATACCGCCCTACGATCACTATGTGGTGTTGACCCCCGCCGACCCCATGGGGACGGCCAAGCGTCTGGCACAGACGCTTGGAGCCCCTGTCGCGATTGTGGATATCAACGACCTCGGGGCCAACATTTTGGGCTTCTCCGAGAAGCAGCCCTCTATGGACTGGCTGGCCAAGGCACTGGGGGACAACCCCCTGGGCCAGGGCGGCGAGTCCACCCCGATGGGAATCCTGCGCAAGGCCTGAACGCAAAAGCACCGCCCCTTTCCAGGCGGTGCTCTTTTGTCCTCACAGGACGATAGAACCATTTTTTACCTTTTGGAGAAACGCCTCAAAGGAGGAGGCGACAGGCTTGCACGCCTCAAATTCCGGCTCTGAGCCGTACACCACCGAGCCGTCCTCCATGGAGATGGCGTAGTAGGAGTAGCCGTTTTCCAGAGACAGGACAATGGGCAGATGGCGGTCCCAAAAGGCGGTGATTTCATCCGTCCACGCCTGGTCTCCTTCCGCGCTTTCCAGACTGAGCATTTCCCACTCGTTCCACCGCCACGCGTGGTCCAGCCGGGTGTCGTAGTCCTCGGCACAGAGAAACCAGGTGGTCTCGTCGCCGCTGAACAGTTCGCTGACCGTGGCGATAAATTGCAGCCACAGATCGGGGAGGTTGTGGTATCGGTCGGTGATCCATTGGGGGAGCGGAGGATTGGGCCGGGTCTCCGGCTTCCAGCCTTGGGCGCTCAGATAGCTCAGAAATTGTTCTATCATCACGGCTCCTCCACACGGGGGTCGGGCAGGTCCACATAGATGGGCGGGTGGCCGGTGGATTCCACAAACCGCAGAAGGTCCTCCCGCCTGAGCTGGAGGGTGGAGGTGGAGATGCCGGGGTGGCCGCTGATATACTCGTCGGCCAGCAGGTCCCGGTCGATGACCAGCCTGACCCGGTTCCCGGTGTCGAAGAGCAGCTCAAGGGCGGAGACCGAGCCGGGGACGGTCTGGAGATACTCCCCCATGTGGCCGCCGCCGGCAAAGGACAGCCGGGTGCAGCCCAGCTGGGCGGAGAGATACTTGGTCTTGAAGGGCTTGTCCCCCGGCATCATCAGCAGGTAGAAATCGGTCTGCTGCTTGTTGCACAGAAACAGGTTTTTGCAGATCTTAGAGCCCAGCACCCGCTCCACCTCCCGGCAGATCTCAATGGTGTCAGCGTGGTCGTGGTCCACCCGGACATAGGGGATGGCCAGCTCCTCCAGCCGGTCGTAGATGGCCAGCTCCTGGGGGATGCGCTGGCCGGTGGGACGGGTTGTGTAGTGATTGGCGTCGATGTGCATAGTATCGCTCCTCTGTGTGTAGGGGGCGGCCTCTGGGCCGGCCCGAAAATATTTACGACGTTGGCCGGGCGGCAGGAAAAGCAGGAATTGTAACGGGCGGGGCGGCACAGAGGCCGCCCCCTACTGGAGTCCCAGCAGCGTTCGGGCGTATCCGCCCAATATGCCGTCCTTCTCCCCGCGGGTCAGGGGGAGGTCCTCGATCAGCTGGATGCACTCCGCCTGATCCCGCCAGGGGGTGTCGGTGCCGAAGAGGACCCGGCCGGGAAATTCCCGCACCATGCGGACAAACTGCTCCGTCTCCATCAGGGGCAGGTCGGAGGGGCCGTAATAGCCGTCCCCCAGGGGGGAGATGCGGCCCAGGGCGAAGGCGGTGTCCAGATAGACCCCGGTCTCGGGCAGCAGGGCCTCCACCCGGTCCCACTCCCGCCAGCCCCCCATGTGGGCCAGGATCAGGGTAATTGGCCCCACCTGCTTCAGGGCGTTGAGGGTCATCTCCGGGGTGCAGTGGTCCCGGAGGGGGAAGCCGATGTCCCGCCCGGCGTGGGTGAGGACAATCAGCCCCAGCTCCCCGCAGCGGTCCAGGATGCGCAGGCAGCGGGGGTCGTCGAAGTCGATGCCCTGGTAGATGGGGTGGAGCTTGACCCCCTTCATCCCCAGCTCCGCGATACGGGCCAGCTCAGACTTCCAGTCAGGGAAGTCAGGGTGC
>JAAWEX010000062.1 GCA_022794495.1 Lawsonibacter sp.
TCTATGACAAATACAGCCGGGGGGAGGCCCTCACCTGCGAGGAAGCCCGGTTCCTCCTCCCCAGCCGGGGGGACTTTGTGGGCCTGTACCGCTGGCTGGTGCGCCAGTCCACCGGCTGCACCGTGGTGGAGGATACCCCAGCCCGCATTGCCCGGGCGGTATCCCGGGCCACCCGCCAGCGGGAGGTGCCTGCACGTACCCTGCTGTGTCTGGAAGTATTGGAGGAGCGGGGACTGATTCGGCTGAACCGCCGCACGGACCGTATCCAGATCACACTGTGCCAGGTGGAGCACAAGGTGGATTTGGAGGCATCGGAGATCATAAGACGCCTTCGGAAGATGCTGGAGGAGGAGTTATGAACCAATCAGCGCGGCCGGCGGAGATGATTTTGGAGGACCTGCTGTCGCAGGATTCCGAAAGGATATGGTATGCCTCCTGCGAGATCATCCATCTGGGCCAGGAGCGGACGCGGATACTGCCCTTTGTACCCCATCTGGCGGAAATCAGGCAGGCAGCTGAGTATATTGCACTGGGAGGCGGATTGGCCCCCAACCGGCGGTTTGTCGATTTGGCCCTGCGAACGGTCCAATTTCATAGGGACAGCGAGGATTGTCCCTGCTGCTTGTACCCCCTTCCCAAAGGCGACTGCATCTTTGACCCCCGGGAGGAGGCGGAACGGGGCTACGTGTGCATCCTGGATTGTACGGCGGACGAACATTACACCGGAGACTGTCTGGTACAGTGTACCAGGTGCGGCAAATTATTTCAGATTACACAGGAGTGGGGGCACTTTGTCTGGTGGCGTTGGACCCCTGTCTCTTGAATCTCACTCACACCGAGGTGACACTATGGACCCCATATTAGAACGTTATCGCTCGCTGGAAAAAAAGGTGAGCAGCTATATCCCTAATTTGGACGCCCAGCGGCTGTTCGACGCCTTTACCTACGCCGACACCGCCCACCATGGCCAGCTGCGTAAAAGCGGCGAGCCTTATATCATCCACCCCATCGCGGTGGCAGAAATTGTGGCCGACTTGGAGCTGGACATTGACAGCGTGGTGGCCGCTCTGCTCCACGACTGCATTGAGGACACCGCCTCGACCCATGAGGAGATTGCCAAGAAATTCAACCCAACCGTGGCTGAGCTGGTGGAGGGGGTCACCAAGCTGACCAAGATGCAGTTTGTCACCAAGGAAGAGGAGCAGATGGAAAATCTGCGCAAGATGCTCATCGCTATGAGCCGGGATATTCGGGTCATCCTCATCAAAATATGTGACCGGCTGCACAATATGCGCACCATGGAGTACCAGTCCCCCCGGAAGCAGCGGGAGAAGAGCCTGGAGACCATGGAAATTTACGCCCCCATCGCCCACCGCCTCGGTATGCAGAAGGTGAAGTGGGAGCTGGAGGACCTGGCGCTGCGCTATCTGGACCCGGTGGGCTATAAGGAGATTACCGACGAGCTGGTTGAGCGCTCCTCTACCCACGAGGAGTTTTTGGCCGGCATCCAGCACCGCATTGAGCAGCGCCTGGAGCAGGAGGGGCTGAAATGCACCATCTACGGCCGGGTGAAGCACATCTACTCCATCTACCGGAAGATGTTCGCCCAGAACAAAACCCTGGACGAAATCTTCGACCTGTACGCCTTCCGGGTGATCGTCAGCGATATCCCGGAGTGCTACAATGTTTTGGGCTGCATCCACGATATGTTCAAGCCGGTGCTGGGCCGGTTCAAGGACTACATCGGCACCCCCAAGCCCAATATGTATCAGTCCCTCCATACCACCGTCATCGGCCGGGAGGGCATCCCCTTTGAGGTGCAGATCCGCACCTGGGAGATGCACCAGACCGCCGAGTACGGCGTGGCCGCCCACTGGAAGTATAAGCAGGGGATGGCCAACCGGAACCTGGGCACCGAGCATGAGTTTGAGTGGGTGCGCAAGCTGCTGGAGGGCCAGCAGGACACCGACGCCGAGGAGTTTGTCTCCACCCTGAAGGTGGACCTCTTCGCCGACGAGGTCTTTGTCTTTACCCCCAACGGCGATGTGAAAAGCCTGCCCAGCGGGGCCACCCCCATCGACTTCGCCTACAACATCCACTCCGCCGTGGGCAACCACATGGTGGGCGCGCGGGTCAACGGCCGCATGGTGCCCTACGACTACCAGCTTTCCAACGGGGACATTGTGGAGGTAATCACCTCCAAGTCCGCCAAGGGGCCCAGCCGGGACTGGCTGGCCCTGTGCAAATCCAACGAGGCCAGAAACAAGATCCGCCAGTGGTTTAAAAAGGAGCGCCGGGAGGAGAATATCGTCACCGGCAGAGCGGCCTTCGAGTCGGAGCTGAAGCACTACAAGCTGCCCCTGGCCGCTATCACCACCGACGAGGTGCTCCCCCACATCCTCCACAAGCTGCGCTGCGGCACCCTGGACGAGCTCTACGCCTCCATCGGCTACGGAGGCACCACCGCCGCCAAGTCGGTGGCCCGCATCCGGGACGAGATGCAGCGGCTGGGCCGGCTCCAGGCGGAGAAGGCTGCCGCCGCTGCCCGCACCCTGGAGGAGAGCGTGATTATGCCGGGCAACGCCGCCCCCTCCGAGGGCCACGGGGCGGTCAAGCCCCGGCACTCCGACTCGGGCATCATTGTGGAGGGGCTGGGCAACTGCCTGGTGAAGTTCGCCAAGTGCTGCACCCCCGTCCCCGGCGACCCGGTGATCGGCTTTATTACCAGAGGCTACGGGGTGTCCGTCCACCGGGCCGACTGCCCCAACGCCCACCCCGACCGGCGCAAGCCCGAGGAGGCCGACCGCTGGATCAGCGTGTCCTGGGCGGAGAGCAAGCTGCCCAACTACCACACCTGTCTGGAGCTGTCCGCCAAGGACCGGGATAATCTCACTCTGGATGTGGCGATGGCGCTGTCCACCGCCAAGGTGAAGGTGTCCGCCCTGGCCGCGCGCTCTATGCCCGACGGCCATGCCACCATCTCCATCGAGGTGGAGGTGAAGGACAAGGGCGAGCTGGAGGGCGTGATTAACAAGCTGAACAACATCCAGGGCGTGTACCATGTGGCCAGAGCCTCGGGGAAATAGAAGGGACGTGATTCCATGCGCGCGGTCGTTACCCGGGTCACCTCCGCCTCCGTCACCATAGACGGAGCCGTGGAGGGGGCCATCGGAAAGGGGCTTTTGGTCCTTTTGGGCGTAGGTCCGGAGGACACCCAGGCCACTGGGGATAAGCTGGCGGAAAAAATATGTAATCTGCGGATCTTTGAGGACATAAACGGAAAGATGAATCTGAATCTGGAGCAGGTGGGCGGTTCGCTGCTGGTGGTGTCTCAGTTCACCCTGTACGCCGACACCTCCTCCCGCCGCCCCGGCTTCTCCAAGGCCGCCAGGCCGGAGCTGGCCGTCCAGCTCTACGAGTGGTTCCTGGCGCGGTGCCGGGAGCGGGGCTTCCAGGTGGAGCACGGCCGGTTCGGGGCCGACATGCAGGTGGCCTCGGTGAACGACGGGCCGGTGACCATTTTGTTTGATACGGACAAGGCGTAGGGCGTGACCACCGGGCACGCCGCCTTCTATCCATGCTATCGGGATAGACGGCGCGCCGAGGCCGTCGCGCCCTACACGGGAAATTAGGAGGTTATCCCATGCAAGTAAAAATGATGCAGGTGGGACCCATCGGCACCAACTGCTATATCCTGGAGAGCGAGCATCAGATCGCCGTGATCGACCCCGGCGACGAGGCGGAGCGCATCTTGTCCGTTTTGAAGGAGCTGGAGGGTCAGGTGGAATATATCCTTCTCACCCACGGGCACTACGACCACACCACCGCCGTGCCTGCGCTCCATCAGGCCCTGCCCAAGGCGGAGATCTATATCCATCAGGCCGACGCCAACGGGGCCGGAAACCGCCTGTTTCCCCTGGCCGGACAGGTGGAGGGGCTGAAATTTTACGGCGAGGGGGACACCCTGACCCTGGGCGAGCTCACCATTGAGGTGCTCCACACCCCCGGCCACTCCCCAGGCTCCGTCACCCTGAAGGCGGGGCAGGTCCTCTTTACCGGGGACACCCTCTTCGCCGGCTCCATGGGCCGCACCGACCTGGCCGGAGGGGATGAGGCGCAGATCATGGCCTCCCTCAAGCGGCTGGGTGAGCTGGAGGGTAATTTCCACGTCCTCCCCGGACACATGGGCACCTCTGAGCTGGACCGGGAGCGGAGGTCAAACCCCTATTTGAGAATGGCGATGGGGTGATTTTTCCTGCCGCCCTCCTTGCGGAGGGCGGCACGGCGAAGCCGTGACGGGGGGAGTTTGCAGGTTTGTTTACTCCCTCAGTCTCGCTTCGCTCGACAGCTCCCTCAAGGAGGGAGCCTTGACGCCTGCGGGCGGGACGGGGGAGCCTCATCCGTCACGGCCTTCGGCCGCGCCACCTTCCCCTAAAGGGGAAGGCTTTGCCCTGCGGGGGACGAGGGGTGTTAGTCTGTAAGGCTGGTGAGAAGCTCCCGGCGCAGGCCTAAGCCGAAAAGATAGTGGGCCCGGACTTCATTGGATAGATGGTTCGTTAAAGCTAATTCAAACTCGCTGTACCGCTCATACCCGATGAGTTCCATCAGCTCCTGTGCGGCTTTGTTATATTCCCGCTCCGCCTGCACATATTCTGGTATCGTATTACAGAATTTCACGATCTCTGCGGATATTTCCAGGTTGTCGAGAAATAAAGTTTGTAGTATAGTCTGGTCCATTGTATCGCCTCCACTTGCAATTTGTGTTCACGTGCATTATACTCGTAAGTCATGTTCGTGTCAAGGGGGATTTTATGGCAAATTTAGGAGATAGATTGAAGCTCCTGCGGAAAGAAAAGGGCCTGAAACAGGTGGAAATGGCGGAGCGGTTCAATCAAAGCCCTCGGGCATATCAATATTACGAGGCGGGCACCCGCCATCCGGAATACGACCACTTGCTGGCCCTGGCCGACTTCTTTGACGTCAGCCTGGACTATCTGGTGGGCCGCAGCGAGACAAGGGAGCGTCAGCCGTGAAGCTGTATTTTGAGACGTCTAATTTCCCCTGGCAGCCCGAGCGCTACCACTACGCCGCCGAGCAGATGATGCTGACCCTCTTTCCCGAGGAGCGGCCCGAGTACCCGGAGGGGCCCCTGCCCGGCGGCCTGAGCGGGGAGCAAAACGCCGCCGTTTTTACCCTCCATCGGGGGAAGAAGCTGACCAGCATCTGTGTTTTGGTTTTCCGTCCCCAGGGATATTATAATGGTGTGAGCCGTTTCCCCTCCAAGGAGCTGGACCGGCCCCCGGAAGAGGTCTACCACACCGTCCAGCACGCCCTGAAGCTGGCCTTCTACAAGGCGGGCGCCGCCCTGCTGGGCACTCAGCCCCCCTGGGGGGCCCTCACCGGGGTGCGGCCGGTGAAGCTGCCCACCCGGTCCATGCTGGCGGGCTCCACCCCCAGGCAGGCCCAGAGGGAGCTGGAGAAGGCGTATTTTGTCTCCCCGGCGCGGGCCAGGCTGGCGGTGGACTGCGCCCAGGCCAGCCTGGAGGCGCAGCGGTCTCTGGCGCCCGGTCAGGTGTCGCTATATATCGGTATCCCCTTCTGTCCCAGCCGGTGCGTCTACTGCTCCTTCGTCTCCGCCGACGTGGGGAAAACCCTGCATCTGGTGGAGCCCTATCTGGAGGGGCTGCTCCGGGAGGTGGAGGAGACCGGCCGGGTGCTCCGGGAGGCGGGGCTGACGGTGCGCTCCTTCTACATGGGAGGCGGCACCCCCACCGTACTGTCCGCGGAACAGTTGGACCGGCTGCTGGCCAGGTGTGAGGCGTGCCTCCCCCTGGAGGGCTGCACCGAGTACACCGTGGAGGCCGGCCGGCCCGACACCATTACCTGGGAAAAGCTGCAAGCCCTGCGGGATCACCAGATTGACCGCATCTCCATCAACCCGCAGACCATGGCCCCCCATGTGCTGGAGGCTATCGGCCGGCTGCACACCGCTGACCAGCTCCGGCAGGCCTGGAAGCTGGCGGAGGAGGCGGGCTTTCCCTGTATCAACATGGACCTGATCGCCGGACTGCCCAAGGACACCCTCGGGGGCTTCCAGCACTCCCTCCAGGAGGTGCTGGCCATGGACCCGGAAAATATCACCGTCCACACCCTGGCCCTGAAAAAGGGCTCCCGGCTGATGGAGGGGGAGAACGGGGGCGCTCTGCCCAGCGGGGACGAGGTGGCTGCGATGCTGGACTGGTCCCGGAACACCCTCGCCTCCCGCGGCTACGTCCCCTACTATCTGTACCGGCAGAAATATATGTCCGGCTCCCTGGAGAACGTGGGCTGGGCCAAGCCGGGAGCTGAGAGCCTGTATAACATCGTGATGATGGAGGAGCTCCACACTGTGGTTTCCCTGGGGGCCGGCGGGGTGAGCAAGCTTATCGGCGGCGGGAAAATCCTCCGGCTGGCCAACCCCAAGTTCCCCCACGATTACCTGGCGGGCCTGGACAAGGTGCTGGCACAGAAGCAGGAGATTGCGGCGTTCTTTCCAATGTAGGGGCGCATTGTATGCGCCCGCACAGACCTGCCAAGAAAGGAGCGGCTCTATGGCCTACCAACTGCAGGAGATCAACCGGCGCATCCAAAAGGACCCGGTGGAATTTTTGGCCGAGTGCGACGAGAGCTACGCCCAGCGGGTGTCGCTGGCGGCGGACCGGATTCTGTCTAACCTGGAGCGCAGCCCCATTGTGCTGCTGTCCGGGCCCTCCGGCTCCGGCAAGACCACCACGGCGATGAAAATCGCTGAGGAGCTCCGCCGCCGGGGGGTGAACTCCCACGCCGTGGCGATGGACAACTACTTCCTTACCCAGGACCCCAAAACCGCGCCCCGCACCCCGGAGGGGGCGATTGACTATGAGTCGCCCCTGTGCCTGGATATGGAGCTGCTGGACCGGCACTTTGCCGCCCTGGCCAGGGGAGAGGAGATCCTCATCCCCAAGTTTGAGTTCGCCCGGCAGATGCGCAACGACAGCATGGGCCTGCCCCTGCGTCTGGAGAAAAATGAGATCGCCATCTTCGAGGGCATCCACGCCCTCAACGACGACATCGCCGGCCGCCACCCCCAGGCCGCCAAGCTTTATATCTCCGCCCGGTCCAACATAAACGAGGGCTCCGTCCTGCGCTTTAAGGGCACCTGGATGCGCCTGACCCGCCGGGCCGTCCGGGACTACAGCTTCCGGGGCACCGAGGTGGCCCGGACCCTGGATATGTGGGCCAACGTCCGCCGGGGGGAAAAGCTGTATATCTCCCCCTTTAAGAGCAAGGCGGATATCATTTTCGATTCTTCCCTGCCCTATGAGGTGCCGGTTATGAAGCACTACGCCCTGCCCATTCTCCAGAGCGTTCCGGAGGACAACGAGCGCCGGGGGGAGCTGCTGGACCTGGTGAAGGCCTTTGACCATTTCCAGGCCATCGACCCGGCCCTGGTGGCCAGAGATTCCCTGCTGCGGGAGTTTATCGGCGGCGGCAGCTATCAGTACCACTGATATGCCGGGGACGGGACCTGTCCCGCTTGCTTCTTCCGCATTTCCCTGCCGGCGGGGCGGCACTTCAGGCCGCCCCCTGCTGCCAATCCAAACACGGAGTGATGCCAGTTGCACTATCGACCCACATATGACTCGCGAAATCCCCTGTATAAGACGCCCTATGGGGCCGCGGCCTCCGGAACCCAGGTGCAGTTTACCCTCCGGCCGCCCCGGGCGGAGTGCTACTCCCACGCGGTGATCACCGCTCGCTTCGAGAGCCGGCACGACGAGACCGTTATTATTAAAATGCCCTGGCAGGGCCACGAGCTGGGCCAGGACCTGTTCTCTGTGGAGCTGGATACCGCCGGCTACGTGGGGCTGATCTGGTACTCCTTCCGTCTGACCCGGCTGGACGGACGATGGACCGCGCTGGGGCCCTACCAGCTCACCGTCTACGACGCAGAGGAATCCGTCCCCGCCTGGTTCGGCGAGGGAGTGACCTATCAGATTTTTCCCGACCGCTTTTGCCGCAGCCGCCTCCCCGACCCGGAGGGCCTGGTGGGCGGGCGCACCATTCACACGGACTGGAACGAGTCGCCGGAGTTTCTGCCCAACAGCTATGGGGAGATTCGCAACCGGGATTTCTTCGGCGGGGATTTTCAGGGCGTGATTGACAAGCTGGACTATCTGAAGGACCTGGGGGTGGATACCATCTACTTCAACCCGATCTTTGAGGCGGCGGAGAACCACCGCTACGGCACCGCCGACTACAGCCGGGTGGACCCCATGCTGGGCACCAACGAAGACTTTTCCCGGCTGTGCAGCGAGGCCCACAGCCGGGGGATGCGGGTGATGCTGGACGGGGTGTTTAACCACACCGGCTTTGTCAGCCGCTACTTCAACGGCGACGGCTTCTACCCCGAGGTGGGGGCCTATCAGAGCCAGGAGTCCCCCTACCGCGCCTGGTTCAGCTTTACCCAGTGGCCCCAGAAGTATGACAGCTGGTGGGGCATCTATTCCCTGCCCGCCGTCAACGAGAACGACCCCGGCTACCGGGAATTTATCTTCGGCGGCAGGGACAGCGTGGTCCGGCGGTGGCTCCGGGCCGGGGCGGACGGCTGGCGGCTGGATGTGGCCGACGAGCTGCCCGACGACTTTGTCCACGGCATCCACGCCGCCGCACGGGCGGAGAAGCCCAATGCCGTGGTGATCGGAGAGGTGTGGGAGGACGGGTCCACCAAGGTGGCCTATGGGGTGCGCCGGAAGCACATCCTGGGAGGCCACTGCGACGGACTGATGAATTATCCCCTGCGCTCCGCGATTCTGTCCTTCTTTCAGGGGGGCGGGGGAGAGGCCTTTGTCAAGGGGATGGAGACCATCCGGGAAAACTACCCCCCCTTCGCCTTCTACTCCGCCATGAACTCCCTGGACACCCACGACACCCCCCGCCTGCTCACCCTGCTGGGGGCGGGAGGGGAGTATCGGGACCAGAGCAAGGAGTGGCGCTCTCAGTTCCGCCTGTCCCCAAGGCAGCGCGCTCGGGGCAGACAGCTGCTGAAGGCCGCCGCATTGCTGCTGTTCTGCTTCCCCGGCTCCCCCACGGTGTATTACGGAGACGAGGCGGGGATGGAGGGCTTTGAGGACCCCTTTAACCGCCAGACCTACCCCTGGGGCCGCGAGGACCAGGACCTGCTGGCCTGGTATCGGGCCCTGGGCCAGCTGCGGAAAACCCACCCCGCCCTGCGCAGGGGAGGTATCCGGTATGTTTTGGGGAAGGGACCCCTGCTGGCCTTCCTCCGGGAGACAGAGGAGGAGCGGCTGCTGTGCGCGTTCAACGCCGGGGATGAGGAGCGGGCCTTCCCCTTTGACGGCGGCAGGCTCTGCCCTCTGCTGGGTCAGCCTTACTTCTCTCAGAAGGACGGGCTGTATACCATCGCCCTGCCCCCCCGGTCGGGGGCGGTGTTTGCCCTGCAATAGGCCGCCGCGTCCGGCGGACCATATCCGCTCCCCCAGGATGCCGCAGTTCAGCGGTACAGTAGAAATCGAGAGGTGAATTTGTTATGTCGCTGTTTGGCAATCTGTTCGGCAAAAAGCCGGAGCCCCAGAAGGAGCGCTCCGACGGACCGGAGGCCTTCTTTCCCCCCGCCGGGGAGATCAACCTGTCCGATTGGGACCAGGTGTTTTCCGCCTGCCTGGGCAAGATGTTCACCGTGCAGAACCGACTGGCCGAGCTGGTGAAGGATGAGCCCAGCTGGAATGTGGACTTCGGCAGGGGCGTTCTCACCCTGGGCGGGTATCAGTTCCACATCCAGTTTTTGGGCAGCGAGTCCTATGTGTCCCAATCCTGGCTGTGGGGCTGGGAGAATGTGAACAAGTTCCCCGGCAGGCTTTTGGGCCAGGCCTATGTCGCCAGGGCCTGCGGCCAGACCTGGGGGCTGAAGCCCCTGATGTATGCCCAGTGCGGGCTGAACGACGCCTTTAACGGCCACAGCTTCTCTATGGTGGTGTGCGGGGCCCTGGCGGAGAACCACTGCTACTACCGCTGCCCCACCGGCGAGGACCAGGGGGCCGCCTTTGTGGCTGTCACCGACGCCCCCCAGGCGCTCTTTCAGCCGGTGGACGGCATCGCCTTTCTCAACAGCGTGAGCCAGTGCATTCAGCACTTCCACTTAAACCACAAGATTTTTGTGGAGTCCTTCCTGCGGTGGAGCAAAATCCCCTTCGGCTGGACCGGCGACACCCTCACCGCCCACTTCGACACCAGCGACGTGATTGTGGACTTCGAGCAGGCGGGGGAGAACTACCGGATCAAAAACCTGAAACAGGTTGTAAAAGCGTAAAAACGGCGGCCGCCCCGTCGGGCGGCCGCTATGCTTTTCAACGGGCGGATAATATCCGCCCCTACTTTTTCTCCCCCCGTCACGGCTCCGCCGTGCCACCCCCCTCTAGGAGGGGGGCTTTTTTACGCCTCCAGCACCCTTGCGTAATCCTCCACCACCTGCCGGGCGGCCCGAAGGGGGTCCTCGTTTTTCGCCAGGCGGAAGGAAAAGCGGGGGACGTCCCCGGGCATGAGGAGCAGGCGCTTGCTGTATTTGTCCTGGGCACACAGGGCGGAGAAGGGCTCCAGGCGGAACTCGTCCAGGGTGAAGACCAGCTTATCCCCCTTCTGGGCCAGGTCGTTGATGCGGCACTGGGCCGCCGACGCCCGGAGAAGAGCCACCGACAGCAGGTTGTTCACCGGCCGGGGGGGCTCGCCGTAGCGGTCGATGAGCTCGTCCACCAGCTCGTCGGCCTCC
>JAAWEX010000063.1 GCA_022794495.1 Lawsonibacter sp.
AGATGAAGGCTACCGGCGAGGTCATGGCCATTGCCAACTCCTTCGAGGGGGCGGTGATGAAGGCCATCCGCTCCCTGGAGCTGAACGTCCGGGCGCTGAAGCTGGACAAGCTGGAGGGGCTGTACACCGACGAGATTGAGGAGCTGCTGGTGAACGTCACCGACGAGCGGCTCTTCGTGGTGGCCGAGGCCCTGCGCCGGGGCTTCTCTCCCCAGAAGATCTACTCCATCACCAAGATGGATATCTGGTTCCTGGACGGCTTCAAGCGGATCATCGACATGGAGGAGGAGCTGAAGCGGTGCAAGGGCGAGCCCGACATTGACACCCTGAAGCGGGCCAAGGAGATGTGCTTTGCCGACAGCTACATCGGCGCTCTGTGCGGCATGACCCAGGCGGATGTGAAGGCCCTGCGGGAGCGGTACGGCATCATTCCCGCCTTCAAGATGGTGGACACCTGCGCCGCCGAGTTCGATGCCGAGACCCCCTACTACTACTCCACCTACGACGGGGAGAACGAGGCCAGGGACGACGGGTCCGGCCGGAAGAAGGTGCTGGTGCTGGGCTCCGGCCCCATCCGCATCGGCCAGGGCATCGAGTTTGACTACTGCTCCGTCCACTCGGTCTGGGCCCTGAAAAAGCTGGGCTGCGAGACCATCATCGTCAACAACAACCCGGAGACCGTCTCCACCGACTTCGACGTGGCCGACAAGCTGTATTTCGAGCCCCTCACCGCCGAGGACGTGCAGAACATCGTGGAGCAGGAGAAGCCCTGGGGGGCGGTGGTCCAGTTCGGCGGACAGACCGCCATTAAGCTGGCCAAGGCCCTCACCGACATGGGCGTCCGCATCCTGGGCACCTCCTCCGACGGCGTGGACGCCGCCGAGGACCGGGAGCGGTTTGACGAAATTTTGACCAAGTGCAGCATCCCCCGGGCCAAGGGCAAGACCATTTTCACCACCCAGGAGGCCCTGGACGCCGCCCATGAGCTGGGCTACCCCGTGCTGGTCCGGCCCTCTTACGTGCTGGGCGGCCAGGGCATGGAGATTGCCTACACTGACCGGAACATTGAGGAGTTCATGAAGATCATCAATATGACCGTCCAGGAGCATCCCATCCTGGTGGACAAGTACCTCATGGGCCGGGAGCTGGAGGTGGACGGCGTGTTCGACGGGGAGGACATCCTCATCCCCGGCATCATGGAGCATGTGGAGCGGGCCGGGGTCCACTCCGGAGACTCCATCGCCGTCTACCCGCCGCTGCACCTGGAGGACAAGCACCGGGAGCTGATCCTTCAGCACACCAAGAACATGGCCAGGCATCTGGGCGTGGTAGGCCTGATTAACGCCCAGTATATTCTCTACGACGACGATATCTATGTCATTGAGGTCAACCCCCGCTCCTCCCGCACCATCCCCTATATCTCCAAGGTCACCGGCGTACCCATCATCGACCTGGCCACACGGGTGATGCTGGGGGAGAAGCTGAAGGATATGGAGTATGGCGCCGGCATCTACAAGGAGGCCGACTACTACGCCGTGAAGGCCCCGGTGTTCTCCTTCGAGAAGCTCACCGACGTGGACACCGGCCTGGGCCCGGAGATGAAGTCCACCGGCGAGGTGCTGGGCCTGGCCGAGACCTACCCCCAGGCCCTGCTCAAAGCCTTCAAGGGCTCCGGGATGCGGGCCCCCAAGAGGGGCGGGCGCATCATCGTCACCGTAAAGGACGAGGACAAGGAGGAGATGATCGCCATCGCCCGAGGGTTTGAGGAGATGGGCGTGGAGCTCTACGCCACCGCCGGCACCCGCCAGACCCTCACCGACGCGGGCATCGAGTGCAGGAGCGTCAACCGGGTCTCTGAGGCCCACCCCAACATCCTGGATATGATTGCCTCGGGCACCGTGGACCTGATTATCAACACCCCCACACGGGGGAGGAAGCACGACTCCGACGGCTTCCGCATCCGCCGCTCCGCCGTGGAGCACGGCGTGGGCTGCGTCACCTCGGTAGACACCGCACGGGCCCTGCTCACCGTCCGCCAGCAGAGCCGCAGCGAGGACCTGACCCCCATCGACATTACAAAAATCTAAGCAGACAGCCCCCGGCTTGCGCCGGGGGCCTTCCTGTTTGCATCCCGCCGGCAAATATGTTATACTAATCCCCATGAAAGATCCAAACGATTGGAGGGAAATCCATGGAAAAAGCAGTCGTCGTCCGCCCTACCTTCCCAAAGGGGCGGCGGATCATCGCCGTCAGCGACATTCACGGCAATCTTCCATTCTTCCAGGCCCTGATGGATCAGGTCGGGCTCACCCCCGGCGACATCCTGGTCCTGGTGGGAGACATGCTGGAGAAGGGCCGGGACAGTCTGCCCCTGCTGCGCCATCTCATGGAGCTGTCCCGCACCCACACCCTCTATCCCATCTGCGGCAACTGCGACGACCTGGTCCTCAACTTCTTCGAGACCGACCGGATGGACCAGCGCTTTTTCTCCTCCTACCTCCCCCGGCACCCTGAGTCAGCCATTCGCCAGATGGCCCGCGAGGGGGGCTTTGAGCAGCTGGAGGACCTGCCCCGGCTCCGGGCCGGACTGCGCGCCGCCTTTCCCGAGGAGTGGGCCTGGCTCAAGGCCCTGCCCACCGTGCTGGAGACGGAGCACCTGGTCTTTGTCCACGGCGGCGTCCCCTCCCTGGAGGGGATGGAGGAGCTGGAGCGGTGGCGGTGCATGAAAAACGACGACTTTCTGGGCCAGGGGCACGCCTTTGACAAGTGGGTCATCGTAGGCCACTGGCCGGTCACCCTCTACGACCCCCACATCCCCTCCGCCGCCCCCATCTTCACCCAGGACCGGAAGATCATCTCCATCGACGGCGGCTGCGTCCTCAAGCTGGACGGCCAGCTCAACGCCCTGATCCTCCCGTCGGAGGACAGCGAGGACTTCTCCTGGACCGCCTGGGACGGCCTGCCCTCCGCCGTGGCCCTGGACCCCCAGAAGGCCAACGCCTTCCCCATCAACATCCGCTGGGGCCGGGCGGAGCTGGAGCTGCTGGAGGAGGGGGATGAGCTGTCTCTGTGCCGTCACCTGGAGTCGGGGCGGGAGCTGTATATCCTCACCGAATACCTGCGCCGGGACGGGGAAAAGCTGTGGTGCGAGGACTCCACCGACTACCGCCTGCCGGTGCAGCCTGGGGACCGGCTGCGGGTGGTGCGGAAAATCCGGAACGGCGCGCTGTGCAAAAAAGAGGGCGTCACAGGCTGGTACTTCGGCCGCTTGGCCAGCACATAAAACACATAAACAGAGAGGAGAACGTCTATGACAAACATGGAAAAGATACGGCTCTGTCAGGAGCTCGTGGACCAGATTCAAGCGGAGAGCAGACGGCCCGTCTGCCGCCTCCACCTCAGCCGGGAGCCCTTCGGCGTGGCGGACAGCCACCTGGGCGGAGTGCCCTATGTCCCCAGGGGCGGACAGATCCCCACCGACGAGGACGGGAATCAGCTCTGGCTGTGCGCCCAGATCAACTTTGCCCAGATGCCCCAGATGGAGGACTTCCCGGAGTCGGGTATCTTACAGATTTTCCTCTCTGACTGGGGCATCGACGATTTTGGCCTGTGCGGCGAGGACGACGGCGAAGGCACGCCCCAGGATGATTGGAAGATCGCTTACTATCCGGAGGTGGACGAGACCGTCACCATGGAGGAGTGCGAGGCCAAGATGGCCGTCCCCTGGGCGGAGGCCAGCAAAAAGAATATGCCCCGACCGCCTCACCAGTTCGACTTACAGGAAATTGAAAATGGGGATATTGACCTGTGGCGATGCCCCAATGTCCCCCTGAACATGACCTTCCTGCCCGTGGAACAGGAGGGGGTAGGAGATGAGGAGTATCTCTTCGGCGAGCTGTTTGCCGCCGCCTTGAAGGCCCGTCTGCCCGACGCCAACCCGCGGGAGTTCATGCCCCTGTATGCGGAAGCCCCTGAGGAGCAGGAGCCGGTGGACCAGCTGGAGAAACAAATGCAGTGCGGTGGCTGTAAAATCGGCGGACACCCCCGGTATTACCAATCCGACCCCCGAGAAAATCCCTACCAGGGCATGACGGAGGAGTCGCTGAAAAAATACAACATCTCCCCTGAGGCAGTCCAGAAGGCCCTGGCCCTGACCGCCTGGGATACCCTCCTCTTCCAGCTGGACGACGATGACTGCGACTACCCGACAGGGGACATCGAGGATATGGACCTGTACCTGGGCGGCTTTGGCTCGCTGAACCTGCTGATCCGAGCGGAGGATTTGAAAAACCGGGATTTCTCCCGGGTGCTGGCCCAGTGGGCCTGTACATAAAGTTGAAAATCCCGCAGGCCTGGCCTGCGGGATTTTTCTTTTACTTCAGCGCCTCTTTGGCGGCGTCCAGGTCGCTGGCCACCACCAGCAGGAGGGACTCCCCCCTCCGGTCGATGTAAGCGTTCTCCAGCTTGGGAATCTCTTCGGGGCGGTAATCGGTGTTAGCGTCAATCTGGCTCTGGACATAGTCCTTCAAGGCAGCCTCTGCCGTCTCCGCCTTGTCCCCGCTGGTAAACACCAGCACCGCCCCCTCCTCGCAGGTGGCCCCGGCGGAGCGCAGCACCGCGCACTCCTTCACGTCCTCCTGGCTCAGGCCGCTGTCGGCCAGCTTATACAGGATAAACGCGGTGTCGGCGTCCAGCTCCTCCAGCTCCTCAGAGAAGGCGCCCGCCTCGGCCATGGCCTCCACCATAAACGTTCCGTAGAGGGGCGGGGCACCGTTTCTCTCCCCGCCGCCGCAGGCGGCCAGGCCCAAAACTATCGCCAGGGTCAGGGCAATATGGACAAGCTTTTTCATTCTGAAGCACTCCCATCCGCTGCTGATGTATCCGGCCCGGCGGCCTCCGCCGCCGGCGGTCCGTCGGGATATAAGGTGTCAAACTCCACCGTGTGGGTTTGGAGATAGACCAGCCACTGCTTGCAGGCGTCCTTTTTCAGGTGGACGCCGTCCCGGCTGGCCTCCTCGGGCAGCTCATTGTTCTCATCCACAAACTCGGCGTACAGATCCAGGTAGACCACCTGCTTCTCCTCCGCCGCCTTTTTCATCAGGTCATTGTAGACCCGCAGGTGCTCGTTGGTCAGGCCGTACTTGTTGCCGTTGTGCTCCTCAATCTGCCCCTCGTTCAGGGGGATCAGCCCCTGAATGTATATCACGGCGTTGGGCTGTACCGCCCGGATGGCGTCGATAGCCTGGCAATAGCTGTCATAAAAGCGGGCGTCATTGTGAATTCCCAGCTCGTTGACGCCCAGGGAAATATAGACCTTGCCATATTGCTCCAGGGCCAGGGCCTCCAGCAGCGTGTATGCTTCTCCGTTGATCGTCAGCGCCTTTTTCTCCGCCAGCTTAAAAATAGACAGGCCGTTGGAGGTCAAATTTCTGCCTGCGCCGATGCCGCTGTAGAGCATAAAGCCATCCGTCCGGGAATCGCCTACAAAGGCTGCGTCTCTGAAGTAGCTGTAATCCACCGCCGCGCGCTCCGGAGCGGGCTGGGAGAAGTCATAGGCCTCGGGAAGAGGGGCGGGCGGGTCCGCTTGGGTCGAGCTGTCAGGCTGCTGGATGGAGCTGATGCTCCCCAACGCGCCGGCGCTTACATCCGGCTGCCGGGAGACGTCTGGCCGCTCCGGCGCCCCAGGGCCGGGCTCCCTCTGTCCCAACAAGGCCACCGTCCCCACAACGGCCAGAATCAACAGGACTGCTGCCGCCGCTATGATGACGGTGGCCCGGCTGGAGCCGCTGACATGCTTGCCCCGATAACCGCCTGACATATGACAACACCTCCGAGACAGGTCATGTCAAGCCCTGTCGAAATCGTTCCTATTAAGGATAGCACATTTCAGGTAAATTTCAAGTGACAAAATCGTTACAATTTCCCCTCAATTTTCCCCGCTCCCTGTAACGGAACAGGGAAAAAATGCCCTCCGCCCCGCCGGGGGCAGAGGGCCGCATCCTGCATATTCAGGCATTTTCCAGCCGTTTTTTCGGTTCCGCCGGGGCCCGAAGCCAGCACCAGAGGGGCAGCAGGTAGAGGTAAAAAGCCAGGGGCAGAATCTCCGGTCCCACCTCCATGGTTGTAAGGGGAATCGTGGCGGCGATCGCCCATGGAACCAGGCCGGACAGGTTGATGACGGAGTTCCCGATATTCTCCGCCAGGTCCAGGGCGGTCAGCCCTCTGCGGCGGTACTCCTCCCCCAGCAGCTGCCCGTTCATCACAATGGCTACCGTCTGGTTGCAGAACAGAGCGCCGCATCCAAAGGAGGCGGCTGTATGGGCGGCAAACAGGCCAAAGCGCTCCGCCAGCCGGCCCATCCGCCCGGTGACCGGAGCCAGCAGGCCGGTGCCGTTGAACATGCCGGAGTAGGCGCAGGACAGGATGACAATCACCACCACACTGGCCATCGAGATCAGACCCCCGCCGGACATCAGCTCCGTCAGGGCGGGCAGGGCGGGCCGGTAGCCCAGAACGCAGATTTGAAGCAGCTCTCCCGCCGGAACATGCTGAACCGCCAGGGCGCACCCGGCGGACAGCACACAGCTCACGGCGATGGAGGCAATCGCGCTCACCTTCATCCAGGGCAGGAGTAGCAGGGCCGCCGCAGGTAAAATGGTCGGCCAGGTGAGGGAGAAGCCCTCCTCCAGGGCGGACACAATCTGGGCGTCTACCCCCTGGATGGGATACAGGGCGGACAGCACCCCATAGAGCACCAGTGTAACGGCCAGCGGAACTGGCGTAGAGCGCCACATCCGCATCTGAAATGCGTGCTGGTCCGCCCCGGCCACCGCCGCTGTCAGGGCCGCGGAGGAGGAGGCCGGAGACAGCCGCTCGCCAAAATAGATGCCTGACATGATGGCCCCCGCCGTCACCGCCAGGCTGGCTCCGCCGCTGCGGGCGATGGTCATCAAAATCACCCCCGCCGTCCCCACCACGCCGAAGCAGCTGCCAAAGGCCAGGCTGAACACAGCGGACAGCAGGAAGGCCACCAGCACAAAGGTGCCCGGGGTAATCATTTGAACCCCCGCCCAGACGAAAAAGGCCACCGTCCCCCCGGCCCTCCACAGGGCGGTGAGCAGACCCAGAAGCAGCAGAATCCGCAGCACCTTCATTGAGGTGACCATCCCCTCCGCCGCCATTTTCATCAGGGCCGGGGCGGGCGTGCCCCGGCGCACCCCCACCGCAAAGAAACAGACGAAGCCTGCCGCCAAAGCCCAGCCCAGGGATAATCCCTTTGCCATACAGCCCACAATGCAAGCCAAAAACACCCCAAACGCCGCCAAAAGATCCATGACTCTCTCTCCCACTTTTCAGTCTATGGGAAATTGTATCATATCCCCCCCTTTTTGTCATCTCTTTTTCGCTTCCTTTCCTCTTTTCTTTTTCTTTCGCCTGTGTTATACTATAGAATGAATTTGTATGTAAAGGTTGGGAATTCTTTGGATAACATCACCCTCACAGGAATGCCGGGCTCCGGGAAAAGCACGGTGGGCGTGCTGCTGGCCAAAGCGCTGGGCCGCGGCTTTGTGGACGTAGACCTGGTCATCCAGGAGCGGGAGGGGGCCCTGCTCCAGGAAATTTTAGACAGCCGGGGGACCGCCGCCTTTCTGGACATTGAGGAGCGGGCAGTACTCAGCCTGGACTGCCGCCGCCACATTATCGCTCCGGGGGGCAGCGCCCTCTGCCGGGAGGGGGCCGCCCGGCACCTGCGGGCGCTGGGGCCTGTGGTCTACCTTAACGTCCCTCTGGAGGAGCTATGCCAGCGCATCCAAAATATGTCCCAGCGGGGTATCGCCATGGAGCCCGGCCAAACTTTGGCCGACGTATTGGCCTACCGCGACCCCCTTTACCGCAAATACGCCGATCTGACCGTAGACTGTCCTCCGGGACAGCCCCTGGATCAAACGGTGCAGCTGGTGCAGGCCGCGCTGAAGGACAGCGGCCTGCTCCGCTGAGCAAACGCCCCAGCCCGCAGGGTTCCAAAACGCGGGCCGGACAGCGCGGCGGTTCCGCCCCGGGGTCCGAACCAAAAAAGGAAGTATTTCATGCAGTTTAAAGACCTGGGGCTGAACGCCCCCATTTTGAAGGCCCTGGAGGAGCAGGGCTACCAAAAGCCGTCTCCCATCCAGGAGAAGGCCATCCCCCCCGCCCTGGCCGGGCGGGACGTGCTGGGCTGCGCCCAGACCGGCACCGGCAAGACCTGTGCCTTCGCCACCCCCATTCTACAGCGGCTGGAGGCCAAAACCGGCCCCAAGCGCCCCATCCGCGCCCTGATCCTTACCCCCACCCGTGAGCTGGCAATTCAGATCGGCGAGAGCTTCCAGGCCTATGGCAAATATCTGAAGCTGCGGCACGCCGTCATCTTCGGCGGGGTGGGCCAGAATCCCCAGGTGGAGGCTCTGAAAAAGGGGGTGGACATCCTGGTGGCCACGCCGGGGCGGCTGATGGATCTCCACGACCAGGGCTTCATCTCCCTGAACGCCCTGGAGATCTTCGTCCTGGACGAGGCCGACCGGATGCTGGATATGGGCTTTATCCACGATGTCCGGAAAATCCTCAAGTGGCTGCCCCAGAAGAAGCAGACCCTCTTCTTCTCCGCCACGATGCCCCCTGAGATTACCGATCTGGTAAACTCCCTGCTGAAAAACCCCGCCAAGGTGGCGGTGAATCCCATCTCCTCCCCGGTGGAGGTGATCCGCCAGTGGGTCTACTGGGTGGACAAGGGGAACAAAACCAATCTGCTGGCCTATCTGATGGATCAAAAGCAGATTAAGAACGCCCTGGTATTTACCCGCACCAAGCACGGGGCCAACAAGGTGGCCCGCGACCTGGGCAAAGCGGGCATCTCCGCCGCCGCCATCCACGGCAACAAAAGCCAGACCGCCCGCCAGCAGGCGCTGGCCGACTTTAAGGCCGGGCGCATCCGCTGTCTGGTGGCCACCGACATCGCCGCCCGGGGGCTGGACATTGAGGAGCTCTCCCATGTGTTCAACTACAACCTGCCCGAGGTGCCCGAGACCTATGTCCACCGCATCGGCCGCACCGGCCGGGCCGGGCGGGGCGGGGAAGCCATCGCCTTCTGCGACTTTGGTGAAAAGCCTCTCCTGAAGGATATTGAGAAGCTCATAGGCAAAAAGGTGCCTCTGGTGGAGGACCACCCCTACCCGATGCGGGTTTTCGATGCCCCCAAACGGGACAGGAACGGCAAGATCATCAACGAAGAAGACGCCGAGGCCCGCCAGGCCGCCAAGGAGCTGCGCCGCCAGCGCGAGGAAGCCCTGCGGGCCGCCGGACCGGCCAAGGAAAAAGCCCCCGCTCAGATGCCGGAAGCCGTCTCCCTCCCCGCAGGCTCTCCCAAGAAAAAGCGCCGCCGGAAAAAGAAGGGCTCTGCCGTTCCTGATGAGGTCATTCTCCGCCCCACCGCCCCCGCCGCCGCGGAAGAGGACGCCCTTGAGACCCGCCCCGCCGCCAAACGGGGCGTACGGCCCGGCGCCCTGATGGACACCGGAGACTCTATGCCCAACACCGAGTTTCACCGGCCCAATCCCCTGGACAGCGATGTTATTATGGACGCCACCGCCCGGCTCCTGGCTCCCAGGCGTTCACTGCTGGCCTCCATCCTGCCCAAGGGGGAGAAAAAGCCCCCCGAGGCCCAAAAATCCAAGCAGCCTAAGGCAAGGCAGCAGGCCAAGCCCCCCAAGGCGGAAGAGCCGAAAAAGGCTCAGCAGTCCCGGTCTGAACCCCAGCAGTCCGAGGGAAAACGGGGGAAAAAGCCGGTCAAGCAGGAGGCCGCTCCCCCGCCCCAGCGGCCCAAAAAGCGCGGGAGCGCCAGGCCTCCCCGCCGGGACCGCCCCCTCCCTCCCCAGCCGCCCCGGAAGAATCAGCCCAAGGATTCCACCGAGCAGGCCAGCCTGATGAAGCCCTACTATCTGGATATCGGGCGGTAATGCCTTGCTTCCGGCATGTAGGGCAAGGGCTCTGCCCTTGCCTTCCATCAGATTTTCATTCCGGTAAACAGGCAAGGGCAGAGCCCTTGCCCTACATTACGACCCCCACACAGTAAACAAACATAGGAGGAGATTAACATGGATTATCAAGCCCTTTACCAGCAGAAGCTGACCACCCCGGAGGAGGCGGTGAAGATTGTCAACTCCGGCGATTGGGTGGATTACGGCTGGTGCACCAACCACCCTGTCGCCCTGGACCGCGCCCTGGCCGCCCGGAAGGATGAGCTCACCGATGTGAAGGTCCGGGGCGGCGTCACCATGTGGATGCCCGAGATCGCCAAGGCGGAGGACGCCGGGGACCACTTCACCTGGAACTCCTGGCATTGCTCTGGCATCGACCGGAAGATCATCGGCAAGGGCATGGGCTTCTTCGCCCCCATGCGCTACTCCGAGCTGCCCCGGTTCTACCGGGAGAATGTCTCCGTGGACGTGGCTATGATCCAGGTGACCCCCATGGACAGCCACGGCAACTTCAGCTATGCCCTGGCCGCCTCTCACCTGGCCGACATGCTGGACAAGGCCAAGACCATCATTTTGGAAGTCAACCAGAATCTCCCCTGGGTTTACGGCCTTACCGGCTGCGAGATCAACATCGCTGACGTGGATTACGTCGTGGAGGGCGATAATCCCCCTGTGGCCCAGCTGGGCGGGGGCGGCGAGCCCACCGACGTGGACCGGGCGGTGGCCAAGCTGATTGTGGAGCAGATCCCCAACGGGGCCTGCCTCCAGCTG
>JAAWEX010000064.1 GCA_022794495.1 Lawsonibacter sp.
AGTGAGTCATTCGCTTGTCAGCGTGCGGCTGGTTTCCCGGCTCCGCCCGACTGATTACTGGTTCAGTATAGCGGTGTAGGAGGCGGAGTTGTCGGTCTTTACCATATTGATGGCGAAAGCGTCATACTGGTCGAGGTTGACCAGACGGTTGGTAATGTTCGCTTCGGTCTGGCCGTCGCCGCCGATATACTCCACGTTCAGGTTCAGGATGTCGTCGTAGTTCTGCAGCAGGGGCTGATAGGTGGCGCTGAGGAAGTTATCCGCGGAGTTGTAGATGTTCAGCCAAACGCTCTTGGTGGGGTGGCTGTCGGTGCTGAGCTGGTTGGACACGGGGGCGTAGGTCACGGTGGCGTCCAGGAAGTCGTTGTAGTTGTCAGCGGTGACAGCCACGTTCAGGGCATAGTAGGAGCGCTCGGCGTCCACATACTTGAACACGTCGGGGCTGAGCACGTTGCCCGCGTCGTCGGCGGTGCCGATGCCGGTGTCGATGTCCACGCCGTCCAGGGCGTTGCGCAGCACCCGCAGGGTCAGGTAGGCCTGCACATCGGCGTGCTGGCTGATGGTTCCACCGTAGCCGTCGGCGATGGCGGCCACCGCGTCGGAGTTGGCGTCATAGCCGAAGGTGGGGACCTTGTTGTCCTTGGACCAGGCGTTGAACATGGCCATGCCCATGCCGTCGTTGTTGGAGGCCACGATGTCGATCTGGTCGCCGAAGGTGGAGACCCAGGTGCCGATGGTGTTGCCGGCGGTGGCGGCGTCCCAGGTGGCGCCGGCGGAGTTCTTCATCTCCTGAGAGGCCAGCTCGCGGACGGTGTACTCCTTGCCGCCGATGGTCAGCTTGCCGTCCTTCACGGCGGTGGCGGAGCCGTCGGCGTTGATGCCCACGGCGTCGCTCTTGATGGCGCCGCCGTCCTCAACGGCGGTGTCCAGAGCCTTGCGCACGCCCCGGGTACGGGCGATGGAGTCGTTGTGGCCAATGTCGCCGATGGCCAGCACGTAGCCAATGACGCCGTCGCCGTTGCGGTCGATGGAGTCGATGTTGGCGGTGATATAGTCCAGAATCATCTGGCCCTGGAGCTCAGCGCCCTGGTTGGCGTCGAAGCCCACATAGTAGGTGTCGCCGTTAAAGCTCAGAGCGTCCATGTCCAGCTCGCCGGTGGAGCTGTTGGAGGGCTGGCGGTTGAACCAGACCAGGGGCTTATCCTTGTTGGCCGCCGGAGCGGTGGAGCCGCCGGGGGCGGGGTTGGCGGAGGAGGAGCCGGGGTTGGAGCTGGCGGGCGGCTGGGGTTTGTCGCCGCCGCCGCAGGCGGCCAGACCAAGGGCCATGGTGAGTGCAAGAGCAAGGGCAAGAGTCTTTTTCATAACAGTTCTCCTTTTCCATAAAATTTTAAATGGGACCTTTTTCACGCTTAACATCCCACTTATAGTATTAGAATAAAAGATAATACCGCAAAAAACAAGTTGAAATTTCACCGCAGGGTGTGTAATTTCTCATTTAAATCATACAATATGCAAAAAATCCCGCTGTTGAAATTGGCTATTTCGCCCAATTCGAGTAGGGGTCAAAGGCAAACAGGGCCTTCTGCCCGTCTATGGTAAAGAAATTTTCCCGGTTTACAATCTGGGTGGCGGTGTCCAGCATGGGCTCCAGTCCGCCGCTCTGCTCCGACAGCAGCTTATAGGCGCTCTCCACCCCCAGGTAGCCCATGGCGTAGGGGTTCTGGACGATGAGGGCGTCCACATAGCCGTCCTGGAGCCCGTCGATGGTCACGATATTGGAGTCAAACCCCACCAAAAAAATTTGCTCCGCCCGGTCCAGCGTCCGCACCGCCCGGGCGGCCCCTACGCTGGTGGGCTCGTTGAAGGCCATCAGCACGTTGATCTCTGGATGGTCCAGCAGCAGGCCGACAGTGTCCGTCTGGGCGCGGGGGGCGTCCACCAGGGTGGTGACCACCGCCGCGATCTTGGCCCGGCCGCTCTCATCCAGGGCGTCCATCGCCCCCCGGACCCGCTCCTGGCCGTTGGCGGTGCCCTCGTTGTAGTTGACAATCCCCACCTGCAGGGGCCCCTCCACCTCCATCAGGGCGGCCTGTGCCGCCATCCGCCCGGCTGCGTAGTTGTCGGTGCCGATGTAGGTGCTTACCTGGTCAGAGCCCACGCCGCTGTCGATGGACACGATGCCCACCCCCGCCTTGGCGGCCTCGTCGATGGAGGCGGCGTTGCGCTCGTAGTCGATGGCAGAGAACACGATGACCTCCGCCCCGTCCTCCACCGCCTGGGCGATCATTTTGTTCTGGGTCTCGTAGTCCTCCTCCGTCTCCGGGCCGGAGATGGTCAGCTCCAGGTTATACTCAGTGGCCGCCGCCCTGGCCCCGGCAAAGACAGCGAGAAAAAACTCGCTGTCGGTGGACTTGGTAATCAGCGCCACCGACCGCCTGGCTCCGGGGGCCTCCTCCGCCCCGCAGCCCCACAGACACAGCAGGGCCAGCGCCGCCCACAGCGCAAGCAATCTATTTCGTCTCATAGTCCCCCGCCTCTCTGATCTTAGGCATGCGAATCTCCACCCGGGTCCCAATGTCCAGCTCGCTGGACACACGCAGCCCATACTGCCTGCCAAAGTAGATCTGCAGCCGGTCGTTCACGTTTTTCATGCCGATGCCGGTGCGGTCCTGGGCATCCTGCCGCAGGATGGCCTCCGCCTGTTCCCGGCTCATGCCCACGCCGTCGTCCTCCACAGAAAAGAGGATGTCCTCCCCGTCCTGCACCACGCACACGTCGATATGGCCCTCCTCCACCAGCAGGTCCAGGCCGTGCATGATGGCGTTTTCAATAATGGGCTGCAAGGTAATCTTGTTGCAGTAGTAGTCCAGACAGCCTGGGTCCACATGAAAGGTGTAGGTAAACTGGTTTTTATAGCGGTATTTTTGAATCTCCAGATAATTTTCCGCATGCTCGATCTCCTTGGCAATCGGGATCAGCTCGTGTCCCCTGCTGATGCTGATTCGGAAGAGCCTGGCCAGCGCGTGGATCATTTTAACCGCGTCGGCGCTGCGGCCCTGCTCGCACATCCAGGCGATGGAGTCCAGGGTGTTGTACAGAAAATGCGGATTGATCTGGGCCTGGAGGGCCTTCAGCTCGGTCTTGCGCAGGTTAATCTCCTCCTGGCGGACCGTGGACATCAGCTGCTGAATGCGCAGCACCATATGCCCGAAGGAGCTGGAGAGCTCCTGCACCTCCCGCGTCCCCCTCACCGGGCAGTAGGTGAAATGGTCGGCATCGGTTTCGAAGCGTCCCATGGCCGAGGCCAGGCCCCGCAGCGGGCGGCTCAGCTGCCAGGAGAGCAGCCAGCTGGTGAGCAGGGCCGCCGCCAGCACCAGAACGGCCAGCCCGGCGGACAGCCGGATCATCTCCCGCACGCCGCGGTTTACCAGCTCGTCCACATAGCTGACGCCCACCACCCGCCAGTCGCTGCCCTCCACGCTGGCCAGGCAGTAGATCACCGTGTCGTCGGCATAGGAGCCGTCCGCCAGGGCGGACAGCGTCTCGGTATTCTCTGACTTCAGCCCGGCGTGCAGCAGCTGCTGCTGGGGGTGATAGACGATATTTCCCGTCCGGTCCATCAAAAAGCAGTAGCCGCGCTGGCCGATGCTGATGTTATTGATATAGCTGGAAATGCCGGAAAAGCTCAGATCCAGCGACACCCAGGCGGCCCCTCCCCCCTGCCCGGACAGCGGCTCCGTCATGGTGACCACCCAGGGGTAGTAGCTCTCAAACATTGTCACCACATGGGGTGCGGTCATATAGGGAGAGGCCGTTCTGCGGGCCCGCTCCAAATCGAAGGACAAATTTTTCAGAATATGCGCCCTGGGCTCCCGATCCAGGGACCAGCAGTCCAAAAGCGCGCCCTCAGCGGAGTAGCTGGTGACAGCCACCACATCCGGGCGGAATTTTAAAAAGGTGGACATCAGCTCGTCTCTTCTGTCCAGGCTCTCCGGCATGGACTGCTCCACCAGCTCCATCGCCTGCTTCATGTCCCCAAGGTAATCGCTCACGGTGTTCGACACCTGAGACACCGCCTGGGCGCTGCTGGTGCGGGCGCTGTGCACCATGGCGCTGCGGTAGCGGTTTAAAAACAGGAAAATGCAGCAGCACAGGATTACAGTCACCACGCTTACCACCATGAAGACAAGAATGGTGGTGGTCCGCAGCCCTCTGCGGGACATGCCGCCGCTCACGTCTCCTCACCCATTCTCTCAATCCCCAGCCTGCGGCGCATGGAGTTGGGGGACTCGCCGCAGTATTTTTTAAAGCAGTAGCTGAAGTAGTGCTGATCGGTGTATCCGCACCGCTCCGCAATCTCCCGCACCTTGAGGGCAGAGGTGCTCAGCAGCTCCCCCGCCGCCTCCATCCGCTTGCGGATCAGGGTGTTGATAAAGGTCTCCCCGGCGTATTTTTTGATGCAGGCGCTCAGGTGGTTGGGGCTCACGTCCAGCATCCCGCTCAGCGACACCAGCGATAGGTCCGGGTCCATATAGTGCTGCTCCAGGGTCTCCAGCGCCCGCCTGCACAGCAGCTCGCCCCCCTTGACGGCGGGCTCCAGGTCGCCGATGAACCTCGCCCCCGCCTCCGTCCTGTCCCCCTGGCGGAGGGCCTCCATGGCCTCCCGATACCCGTTGTTCAGGGCGCTCCAGGCGCTCTGAACCCGGCTCACGCCGATGCGGCAGCGGCGTCCCAGCACGCGGCCGGCCATCTGGGGAATCTCGTCCGCCAAAATATACAGATACTCCTCAAATTCCGAGGGAGTGCCCAGCAGGACCGACACTACCTTTCCGGGCAGGGAGAAGCTGGCGCAGCGCAGATATTTGCCGGCCAGCTGGTCCACCGCCGCGGCAAAGGACAGGGTTTCGTCCAGGGCGCCGTCCTCCTTCAGGAGAGTAGACACCATGACGGTATAGCAGGGCCGGTCGCCCGCCTCCCCCAGCAGGCCGCACCGGCGGGCCCAGGCCTCCGCCTGGGCGTTTCCGTCCAGGTCGGCGCAGTCGTCCAGCACCAGGGCCATGAGCATGGTCCCCCGGTGGTCCTCTTCCTTGGGGGCCGCCTGGCGGAACATCGCAAACTGGGCGTCTATCTTCCGGTGGATGTTCCGCAGCTCCTCCCCCAGTCCCTGTACCGTCAGCGGCTTGAGCATGTAGCTGATGATGTTGTACTGAATCGCCTGTTTCGCGTATTCAAAGTCGTCATAGCCGCTGAGAAAGGCAATGTGCGTTGCGGGACGCACCTCCCGCACCTGCCGGGCCAGCTCAATGCCAGAGATAAAAGGCATTCGGATATCGGTGAGCAGCAGATCCGGCTCGTGCTTTTCCACCAGCTGGAGGGCATCCAGCCCGTTGCCGGCGCTGCCCACCAGGCAGAATCCCAGCTCCCGCCAGGGGATCATGGTACACATCGCCTCCCGCAGCTCGTCCTCGTCGTCCGCAGCCACCACTGTGTAGGTCGTCTTGGGCGCCATGGCATTTCCCGTCCTTTCCCAGAATGAGTGAGATGCTTTTACACTATAATCTGCCGTCTATTGTAGCATATCATCCGTCAAAAGACAATTTCCTGTTTTCGCGGCGGGGCAGAGGCCGGACTCCGTCCCGGCCCGCCCCCGCATAACAAATCCGCCAATGGGACACGTTTCGCGTTCTCCGCCGGGCACGGCAAAGCCCTGCGGCCTAGCGGCCGCAGGGCTTCTTTTCACCTATGCCGTTTACAATGGGGCGGGGTTAAGACAGCGCCTCCTCAAACACCTTCAGCAGCTGGCCCTGGTGGAAGGGCTTATCCACAAAGCCCCTGGTCCCGATGGCCTTGGCCCGGTCGAAGGTGTCCTCATACGCCAGAGAAGAGACCATCACAATTCTTGCCTCCGGATTATTCTTCAAAATAATCTCCGCCGCGTCCAGCCCGTCCATTCCCTGCATAATAATATCCATGGTCACCAGGTCGGGCTGCACCGAGGCATACTGCTCAACGGCCTCCTCGCCGCTGCGGCAATAGGCCGCGATCTCATAATCCGTCCCCTTCAAGGCGTCCTCCAGCTGAACTCTGACCAGCCGGGAATCGTCCACTACCATAATTCGCCTGCTCATTTGATTTTCCCTCCTGTTAGCTCTCATTTGGAATCCCCTCGTCCCCGCCGGGACAGGGCACATGGTGAATCAGCTGCGCGCCTTTGCTTTGTTCGTCGGAGTAGGTCAGGACAAACTGCACCTCCTGCCCCTCCGGCTCATAGCGCCCATGATAAAATACGGGCTGTCCAAAATGGGCCGGTATCTGCGTGGACTGATACATCGCTCCTGTCACTTTGCCGCAGAGTACGTTGAGATATTCCTTGCTGAATTCCTCCAGGTCCTCCGGCGTCACCATCTCCTCGTGAAAGGAGTTGCGGGCCATGCGGGCCAGAAGGCTGGTGTCGGCGCAGAGGGTCAGGCTGGTGCTGAACCCCTTGTCAAAGGTGATGTGAACGGTGCATAAGTCCTCTCCCGGCGGCTGGTCCCCCTGATGCAGACACACCCCGGCGGTCTGCTCCGTCACGTCCTGAAGGGCCTGATCCAAGATCCGCGCAAGCTCCTCCTTGGTCATGGCAGTATTCATAGGTCAAAGCTCCTCCGCCGCGCCAGCCCTCTGGGTGTGACCTTCCCCGCTGGACTCCAGCGCCCGCTGGATCCGCTCCAGCAGGTCGTCCGGGAAGAAGGGCTTCAGGATGTAATCGCAGATTCCCAGCTTTATGCCCTCCATCACGAATTCCTTGTCCTCCACGCCGGTCAGCATAATAACGGGGATATCGGCCCGGTCCTCCATCAAGCGAATCTCCTGCAGGGTCTCGATGCCGTCCTTGGGCATCATGCGGATATCCAGCAGGATCAGGTCGGGCTTCTCCTTCTCCAGGTATTTCAGCGCCCTTACGCCGGAATTTACCGTGACCACGTCATAAAACTCCTCCAGCGCGTCAACAATTCTCCGCAGAACGATCACCGCGTCGTCCACCGCTAAAATGCACTTTTTACCGCTCTCTCTTCCAGACTTATTCATTTACGTCTTCCTCCTCATCAAGTTTGCTCAAAAGCTGACCCAGCAGCGCTTCTGCGTTGTCGTCCTCATACAGTCTCAGCTGTCCCTGAATTTCTCTCAGGCTGTCCGTCACGTCCCGGGGCAGCGCGTGGCGCAGAATCGCCCCCACTGTGCCCGCACATTCCTGCGATCTGAAATCCTCCAGCTCCTCCAAGGCCTCCCGCACCCGCTCCCTCAGCTCTGAAGCGGGCAGCGAGGGGAGCTTCTCCTCCTGGGGGTCATTTTGATGCCTCCGCTCCAAAAACATGCCAATATTGGTCAGCAGGGTCTCATAGGCCTCCAGCAGGGCGGGAAAGTGCTGGGCAATAAACTCCGTGTCGCCCTTGGCGGCGGCGTTCTCCTGGGCCCTGGCCATATCTGACACGCCCACCGCCCCGATATTGGCCGAGGCGCTCTTGAGGCCATGGACCTCTATGCAGTAGCGGCCGATATCAGAATCGGAAAGCTGCAGCAGAAGGGCCGACTTGCGCTGGCCGTCTATATAATACAGCTCCAGCAGGTCAACAAATCCAGCCTCATCGCCGATATAATAGCGGGATGCGGCCGCAATGTCAATCCCCTCAATCTGAAAAACATTCGGGTCCAGACCTCCGCCTTCCGCTTCGCCGCCCTTGACCCTGCGGCGTTCCTCTGGAATCCAGCGGGCCAGCAGCTGGCCCAGCTCCTTTCTGTCCAGGGGCTTGGCGATGAAATCCTGAAAGCCATGGCTCAGGAACTGCTCCCGCATCCCCTCCATGGCGTTGGCGGTCAGGGCGATAATAGCCGGTGCGGTCCCGTTTTCTCCGCAGTCTCTGCGGATGATCTCCGCCGCCTCGATGCCATCCATCATAGGCATCATATGATCCATAAAGATGATGTCATACCGGGTCTTTTGCACCATCTCAATGGCCTCCGGCCCGCTCTCCGCCTCGGCCAGGTCGAAGGCGTAGCCCCTCAGCAGCCCCCTGGCCACCTTGCGGTTAATCAAATTATCGTCTACAATCAGCACCTTTACCTCGGGCGCAAGGAAGGCCGAGACGCTGCCCTCCTCCGCCTGCGGCGTCTCCGGCGCCTCCGCGATGGAGCGCCGGTCCACTATCTTCTGCGGGATGGTGATGGAGACCACGGTTCCCTCGCCATAGACGCTATCCACATGAATGACGCCTCCCATCAGCTCCACCAGGTGCTTTACAATGGCAAGGCCCAGGCCCGTGCCCTCCACGCTCCGGTTTCGCTTGGAGTCCACCTGGCGGAAATCTTCAAAAATTTTCTCCAGGTCCTCCTGCCGGATGCCGCAGCCGGTGTCCTCCACCCGAAAGGTGAGCAGCTCCTCGTCCTCCTGCTCGCCGGGCCTGCCGGTGACATAGGCCCTCACATAGCCCTCCTTGGTGAACTTGATGGCGTTGTTGAGGATGTTGATTAAAATCTGCTTGATGCGCACCTCGTCCCCCTCGTAGCGGCTGGGGAGAGTCTCGTCGCACTCATATTTCAGGAGCAGGCCGCGCTTGGAGGCGGCCATATCCATCATGCCCACAACCTCGCCCACCACGTTTTTCAGGTGGTACTCTGTGTACACCAGCTCCATCTTGCCCGCCTCCACCTTTGACAGGTCCAAAATATCGTTGATAATGGCCAGCAGGTTTCTGGCTGCGGACTGTACATCCTTGGCGTGGGCGTATATTTGGGGGTCCTTGCACTCCTCCATAATGATGTCGTTCAGTCCGATAATCGCGTTCATGGGGGTGCGGATCTCGTGGGATGTATTGGCCAAAAACTCGCTCTTCGCGATATTCGCCTTCTCCGCCTGCTGCCGCACCCGCTTGATCTCGTTGATATAGGCCTTAATATCGGTCATATCCAGAATCAGGATCACGCAGCCCTGTTTTCTGCCGCTCTCATCCACAATCTGCTTGCTGTGGCTCTCGTAGTGCTGCCCGTTGATGGAGAAGCTCCAGGGGATGCTCTCGTTGAGCATCTCCTCCCGAAAATCCTCCAGCACCCGGACATTTTCCCCCAGCTTGTGGGTGGGCAGGCTGGTGAAGATTTGCGCGGCGGCCCGGTTATAGCTAATCAGCCTGTCGTGGTCGTCCAGGGCAATCACCCCGTCCCCCAGGTTCTCCAGCACCTTTTCCGCCGCCAGATGGCGGAAATCGTAGTTGCGGCGGCTCCACATCATAATCGCCACCGTAGACATGGCGATGGACAGGGTCATCGGGGTCAGGTCAAACACCGCGGTGAGCTTGAACACATAGGCCACAAGCACCACAACAGGCAGGGAGGAGATACTCAGAATCGTCCAGTACTGGCGGCTGGCCTGCTGGTCTGAGCGCAGGCGCACCGCCCGGACCAGGGTGCATATGGAGAGCATGTAGGGGATGACAATGCGGGTAATCATAAACAGGGTGTACAGCGGACCATAGGAGATGCTGACATAGTGAAACCCATCCGGCGTGGACAGCCACTGAAATTCCCGGTAAAACAGGCCGTTCCAGTTAAAAAACACCGTGGGCAGCACAAAGAAATTAATAACTCCCAGGATGCGCAGCAGCTTTTTCGGCGGGGCGGCATAGCAGTAGGTGTAGGTAAACCAGCAGTAACACAGGGGGACAAAGGCGGAGCCCACATTTTCCACCGTCACCGCCGTAACCGCGGCCTCCACAGTAGGGGCAGTCAGCTCCAGCAGATAGCCTATATTCTGTACCAGAGAGCCGCACATGATAAAAATCAGCAGCTTCTGTTCCTGCGCCCCATCCCCATTGAGCAGGAGGATCAGCGCCGCAAAGGTCAGGCATATGGCAAAGCACTCCAATGAAATTACAATATTTACCATCTTTCCTCACCTGTCTGTGTTCCGTATTTCTCGCCAGGACAAAAAAACGCAATCACTTTTGCATCCTTAACAATAGTACATTTTGGCTATGATGTCAAGAAATACGCCGCCTATTTCTCGATGAATCTGAAAGGCTGGAGCAAATCCAAAGCATCCTCCGCCCGCTCCTCCCGCCTGGCCGCTTTCCAGAAAATTTTTGAAAAGTTTAGATTCGGGCGGTGATTTATTTACAATTTCAGATTACAATAGAGCTGCATCTATATCGTTTGGAGGGAACCCTTATGCGCATCAGGCGGCACCTCTTTTTTTACAACACCATCTCTGTGCTGGTGGCGTTGGTGGCCATGCTGGCGGTGAACAGCGCGGCCACCCACGCCATCGGCCGGCACTACCAGCGCCAGGCGGAGGAGATGTTCCAGGCCATGCACGTTAACGTCGCCGCCCAGGAGGGCATGGTCTGGCTGGATCGGGGGATGGGTGAGCTGGAGCTGGTGGGCGCCGTTCCGGCCCGCCCGGCGTCCCCGGGCCGGCCCCGGCCCCGGATGGATGCCATGACCCTCTCCCTGTTCCTCAGCGGCGGGGCGGCCATTGTGGTGATCCTTCTGCTGAACACTCTGTTTACCCGCTACCAGCTGAAAAAGCTGCTTCAGCCGGTCAACGCCCTCATCCGGGCCGCCGGACGCATCGAGACCGGGGACTTCACCCAGTCCATCGACTACTGGGGGCGGGACGAATTTGCCCCGGTGTGCGCCGCCTTCAACCGGATGCAGGAGCATCTGCTGGC
>JAAWEX010000065.1 GCA_022794495.1 Lawsonibacter sp.
CTTCAAGACCGATGACGAATACACAGACCGCATGGCGCTCCAGGCACTGGCTGAAATCTACCCCGAGCAGGCGGAGCGGTACGCGGTTGACTTCTGGGAGCGGAAGAAATACGAATATGACGAGTATCAAAAAATTATGGCGCTCCATGTCCTGTTTCAAATTCATTCCCCCAAGCTCCCCCACTATTTGGCGCTGGCAGAAAAATCGGAGTATAAGTACCTCAGACAAAATGCGGAAGACCTCTATGACATGCTGAATGGACCTGAACACGACGGATGATAACAGCAGCGCCTGCGAATGCTTTGCAAAGGAGCGGTTCAAAATGGACCAGGAAACAATTTTGAAAAAGGAAGGGGTCCGGCTGGTGCGCAAACGGCTGAAGGAGCTGCTGAAGCCGCTGGGGTTTCAGTCTCACGGCACCAACCGCCTGCTTCGCATACGAGAAAATTTTATCGATGAAATAAATCTGGATACCGCCGGATATCATCTGGAGCCCTTTTACTGCATCTACTACCGCTCCGCTCCCTTTACCCGGCTCTGCTGTGATAAATACCGGCTTTGGCGCACAGCAAAGATGGAGACCCCATACTGGTCCTGCGAAATTCCCCCTGACGGCGGCACCTATTACTATAAATCGGACCATTTCGAGGCGGTATGGCGGGATGTGTCCCGCGCCCTGGAGCAATATGTCCTGCCCCATATGGAGGCGCTGACGCCGGAAACCTTTCTCCCTCTGCTGGTTTCAGACAGCCGCTCTGATTTGGACTTCTTTCGTCCAGCTAATCTTGCCCGTTTAAACTCCCCCTACCCCGGCTGGCCCGGTACGCCGGAGGCCGCAGTATATGGCGTTGGGATGTGGCGTATGGAGAAATATGAGGAGGGCGCGCCATATCTCGTCCACGCGCAAAAGGAGTACCATGCCAGTAAAGCCTTCCACGAACAGGAAGAAAAGCTGGTGCTACCGCAGAGAGAAGCGACTTCCCACGTGATCGACAGCCTGCTGTCTCTCTGGGCAAGCCAAGAGGATGGCTGGACCTCCGCGGCTCAGGACATCATCCGGCAAGTCTCGAAGGACTGGAGCAATTATATATTCTGACGCCGCCCCATCCAGAAACAGCCTCAAAAAACAGGGACGGCGTCAGCCATCCCTGTTTTCCTTATTCAGCTCTCCATGTGCCGTCCCAAAAATCCGGCGATGGACTGGGCCAGCTTGTACTCCACCTCGCCGCCGGTGAGCTTGTCAGCCGTGCCGGCAAAGAGAACGCAGCCCAGCACGTCCCCCTCGGAAAGAATGGGGGCGGCGGTGCACAGGGAATACTTGTCGCTGTCGGCACACAGCGGGATGGTCTCCTCCCCGGGCTTGTACTGGTAGACCTGCCGGCCCTCCATCAGCCGCTCCATCTGGGGTGAAACCGCCTTTTCCGCCAGCTCCCGGCGCGGTACTCCTGCCACAGCAATACAGCTGTCCCGGTCGGTGATTACCGTCACCTGTCCGGTAGTGCGGTTGAGCGTCTCACACAGCTGCCCCGCAAAGTCCACCAGCCCGCCCATCAGAGAATACTTTTTAAAAATCACACCGCCGTCCTTGTCGGTGTATATTTCCAGGGGGTCGCCCTCCCGAATACGCATAGTACGACGGATCTCCTTGGGAATGACCACTCGACCCAGATCGTCTATACGGCGCACGATTCCGGTTGCCTTCATATTCAAAACTCCTTTTCTTTGTTGTCGGTTTCCGCTATGTCTGGCAAAAGATAGTATACGCAATATTTTCCCCACGATACCGCAGGATTCTTGGGGATGTCTGGAAATTGTCAGGGGACTGCCGCTCCCTTTTTCTCCCCGCCTCCTGTGCGGCGAGCTTTAGCCAATGCTTAAACAGAACATTCAAAGTTAAGACTTTTTCTTGATTTGCTCTTCTTTCTTGACACCTCAGCCCCTTGGGGGTAAAATAGGAACAGTTGTATTTTCATCATGCGGAGGTGCGCCATGACCACCCACAAAAAGGTATCCGTCCTGCCCATCTACCTGGTGGGCCTCACTTGGCTGAGCTATGCCCTGCTCTTCCCTCTGAACACCCGGATGCACTATGTGCTGTGTGCCGGGTTGTCGCTGGTTGTTTTTGTGGCAGGCAAGGCCATTTTCCCGGATAAAGTATACCAGACCCCTGGCACGGCTCAGGAGCAGCAGCCCGAGGCCAAGAAAGCGGAGAAGGAAGACCCCCAGGTAGCCGCCCTCCGGAAGGAGAAGAACCGGGCCATCTCCGAGCTGCGCCGGCTGAATGACGCCATTCCCGACCCCAAAATTTCCGCCCAGATCGACCACTTGGAGGAGGTCACAGGAAAGATTATCGACCATGTCATCGCCAATCCGGCAAAGAAGCCTCAAATTTCCCGGTTCCTGGATTACTTCCTGCCCACCACCATCAAGCTGCTCAACGCCTACGACCGGATGGACTCCACCGGCGTCTCGGGCAGCAACATCAACGCCACCAAGGAGAAAGTGGAAAAGATGCTGGACACCCTCTGCACCGCCTTTGACAAGCAGTTGGACGCCCTTTTCAGCGACGAGGCCCTGGATATCTCCACCGACATCACCGTGATGGAGAACCTGCTGGCTCAGGAGGGGCTGTCCGGCGGCACGAAGCCTACCGGCGGGATGGACGGCCCCACGCTGGAGCTGTAAGGAGGCGTTTCTATGAAGAATCGTTATACAAAAAATCAGGAGGAAAATAAACATGAGTGACGAACTGAACCTGAACACCGCCCCCGAGCTGACCTTCGAGCCCTCCGCCGCCCAGGCGGTGGCCGCCCCAGAGCTCACCCTGACCCCCACCGCCCCAGCGGCCCCCCAGGTGGACGAGGCGGCCCAGGCCGCCCGGGACGCCAACGCCGTCAAGCTGGACGAGTCCATGCTCAGCGAGGCGGAGAGGAAAATGGTGGAGGATTTCTCCCAGAAAATCGACGTCACCGACTCGAATCTGGTGCTGAACTACGGGGCCGCCGCCCAAAAGAACATCGCCGCCTTCTCCGAGAGCGCCCTGAACAACGTGCGCACCAAGGACCTGGGCGAGGTGGGCGAAGCGCTGTCCTCTCTGGTGGTGGAGCTGAAGACCTTCGGCCAGCCTGAGAAAAAGGGCATCGGCGGCTTCTTCCAGAAAAAGAAAAACGAGCTGGAGGCCATGAAGGCCAGCTACTCCAAGGCCGAGGTCAATGTGGACAGAATTGTCAAGGTGCTGGAAAACCATCAGGTCACCCTGATGAAGGACGTGGCCATGTTCGACCAGATGTATGAGCTGAACACCAAGTATTACAAGGAGCTGACCATGTATATTCTGGCCGGGAAAAAGCGGCTGGAGTATCTGCGCACCCACGATCTGGCGGAAATGAAAAAGAAAGCGGAGACCACCGGCGCCCAGGAGGACGCCCAGGCCTACAACGACTTCGCCAACCTGTGCAACCGCTTTGAAAAGAAGCTTCACGACCTGGAGCTCACCCGGATGATCTCTATCCAGATGGGCCCCCAGACCCGCCTGCTGCAAAATAACGACACCCAGATGCTGGAAAAGATCCAGTCCTCTCTGGTGAACACCATCCCGCTGTGGAAGAGCCAGATGGTGCTGGCCCTGGGGCTGGAGCACAGCCGTCAGGCCACCGCCGCTCAGACCGCCGTTACCAACATGACCAATCAGCTCCTCCAGAAGAACGCCGACATGCTGAAGATGGGCACCATCGAGACCGCCCGGGAGGCCGAGCGGAGCGTGGTCTCCATCGAGACCCTCCAGCACACCAACCAGCAGCTCATCACCACCCTGGACGAGGTGATGAAGATTCAAACCGAGGGCGCGCAGAAGCGGAAAGAGGCCGAGAAGGAGCTGGGCCGCATCGAGGGCGAGCTGAAGCAGAAGCTGCTGGAGCTGCGGGGATAACAGAAGCTGCGATGAGGCTTTTTCAATGGCCCAGCGGCGGAGCGGAACATCCGCCGCCAGAAACTCCTTTTTCTCTCAGCGGATACACCTGCTTTTCTCTGGTGCACAGCTGTTCTCCCAAGCATGTACAGAGTTATTTATCGGAATACCCCTGCGCCATTCCGCCCGAGTGCGGAGGGAGCGAATATCTTCTCCGGATTGCCTCGCTTCCGGACGCGCCCCGGTGGACAGCGGTTTCCTGGCCCCGTCCCGCCTCTTTTTTTGACATGCAGATGGTCACCATGGGACTGCATGGGCAGAGCAAGCCATATGCGGGCGAGAAGTTCGCGCTCTTTTTAGCGCTCCCCGATGAGGCCCATAGAGAGGGCGGCCCTCTGCTCACCCTTCCATATAAAAGCGGATTCCATATGGAAGTAAGAGATCAAATGCTGGGGATTTTTTGTCAATGGGAATTTTTATATGACATTGGAAGGGACAGTGTGACCTTCCGACGTTTTGAGAGGTCTCCCAATTACACCAGTTATCTCTGCACGCCCCGCATTGGCTTTCGGATGAAATGGATGGAGCGCCTTGAAGAGAGCCGCTGGTTAGAATTCCCTCTTTTTTTAAACAATAGTGTCCACTGTGAAAGGAACACACCATGAAGCTTTTCCAAAAAACCTGGTTTGCCTGGCTGCTCACCACTGTGATGATTGCGGTGGCGGTGGGAATCGGCCTGTCAAAGGGCCCCGCATCCAACACGCCCGCCCCGGCTCCCGGCCTGGGCCTGGACGAGAGCCTGTCCACCAAGCAGTTTGCCAATTATATCTGGGACGAGGCGGGGGTGCTGTCCTCCAAGGAGGAGGAACAGCTCTGCCTCTACAACGCCAACTGGGCCAAGCGCTACGACAGCATCATTGCCGTGGCGGCGGTGAACTCTGCGGGCGGAGACATCGCAGACTACGCCTATGACCTGGGGGAGGACATCGAGCTGGCCAGCGCCGACGGCATTCTGGTCATCGACGCCTCCGCCAAAAATGCCTATCTGGCCGGGGGCCCGGACTACCCCCTCACAGACCGGCAGATCACCGACTATATGGACAACGTCCTGTATGCCTATGTCCAGAAGGGCAGCTACGGCGCGGGCGTACTGGCCCTGTTCGGAGAACTAAACAACTACTATGTGGACAACTACGGCCTGGGCTATCTGGACAGCAGCCCTTCCCTTGTGCCCGGCGCGGTCCGGGGCGAGGACACATTTGCGGGCATTGTGATGCTTGTCGTTATCCTCATCGCCATTGTGGCGGTCATCAACGCCATCGACCGCAGCCGGTACAACACCTACCGCCGGCGGTACTACGGCGTACCCAATCCCCCGGTGATGTTCCGGCCTATCTTCTTCTGGCACGGGCCCAGCTCCTACTGGTACCGCCGCCACTGGCGGCAGCCCCCGCCTCCCCCGCCGCCCAGGCCTCCCAGAGGACCGGGCGGACCCGGTCCGGGCAGTGGGTTCGGCGGCGGAGGCTTTACTGGCTTCAGCGGCCCCATGGGGGGCGGTTCCCGGGGCGGGAGCTTCTCCAGCGGACCTCGCGGAGGCGGTTTTTCCGGCGGCTCTCGGGGCGGAGGCTTCTCTGGAGGCCGCGGAGGCGGTTTCTCCGGTGGTTCCCGGGGCGGCGGCTTCGGCGGGAGCTTCGGTGGAGGCAGCCGGGGCGGCGGCTTTGGAGGCGGCTCCCGCGGGGGCGGCTTCGGCCGGCGCTGAGACTCTGTATATAGAAAATAATCCCCCTGAATGGGGGATTATTTTATTCCTCATATTGATAAAATACCGGTAGTATGGTATTCTCATGTAAAAACGCCGAACGAAAGGGAGATCGACTATGGACGCTGCTGTCATTCAGGTCAATATGCTGGGCGGGTTTTCCATCCGCCGGGAAGACGCTGAGGTCACAGTCAACGCCCGATCCAAAAAGCTCTGCCTGCTGCTGGCCTGCCTGATTCGGGAGCGGCAGCGCACCGTTTTATACAGCGAGCTTTTGGATCTGCTCTGGGAGGGCCAGGACTCAGATTCAACCGCCTTCAACGCGCTGAAGGCTATTCTTCATCGGGCCCGGAACTTTTTGGACGGGCTGGTCCCGGGCCAGGGGCGCGCCCTGATCCTTAGCCGGGAGGGGGGCTGTCAGTGGAACCCAGAGGCTCCGGTCGCCGTGGACACGGAGGAATTCTGCGCCCTGGCCCACCGGGCCGCCCAGGATGCGCGGAACCAGCTGGCCGCGGGGACAGAGGCACTGGCGCTGTACCGGGGAAGGTATCTTCCCATGCTGGCCGGCAGCGCCTGGGCTGCCGCCGAGGCCGGCGCCCTTCATCAGCTCTATCTCAGCACCGCGCTGAGCACACTGCCCCTTCTGGCTGAGGCGGGGCGGTGGCAGGAGGTGAAGGACCTGTCCTGCGCCGCCTTTGCCCTGGAGCCGCATATGGAGCAGCTGTGCCGCATGTATATGGAGGCTCTATACCGGCTGGACCGCCGGCAAGAGGCGGTCCAGGTGTATGAGGAGTTCCAGGAGCGGCTTCTGGCCCAGAAAAAGATGATGCCCTCTGACGGCCTGCGGGAATTTTACCGCCGCGTCCAGCGGGACAGCGGGCCGGAGGCCCTCTCTCCCGTCCTCCTGCTAGAACAGCTCCAGGAGCTGCCCAGTCAAGGGGCGCTCATGTGCGAATACGATTTCTTCCGCATCGTCTGCCATTCCATGGCCCGTTTGGCCGGACGCAGCGGAGAGCCCATCCATATCGCCCTGATTTCCGTAGTGGGCGGGGGGGACAGCCCGGTTGCCTGGAACAGTCTCAAGCGGGTTATGAATAACCTGCAAGGGATCATTCTCAGCAGCCTGCGCCGGGGTGACGCCGCCGCCCGGTGCAGCGCCTCTCAGTATGTGCTTCTCCTCCCCCAAGCCACCTATGAGAACAGCCGGATGGTCTGCACCCGAATCACCAGGGCCTTTGTCCGGCAGTACCCCCATTCTCCCGCCCGGCTCCGGGTCTCGGTCCAGCCCCTTCCCTCCGCTGAATAAACGAAAGGGTCCCCCAAAGGGACCCTTTCGCTTCATTTCAGGCCTCAATCACAGTGGTCACGCCATCTACCGCGGCCAGCTCCCGGATGATGTCCTCCCGGCCGGCCCCCTGGCGGGAGTGGAGCGCTAGAACAGCGCAGGATCTGCCCCCCTCCTCGCCGCTCTTCCGGGTAATCTCCACATCTACAATCTTGACCCCCAGCATGTGGCACTTGGACACGACGTCTTCCAGGCATGAGGGCCGGACATACTCGGCGTAGACGGTGAGCTCCCGCATGTCCCGGAGAACGCGGTACTCCAGCTTGGAGAAAAACACCTCCGCCACCAAAACCAAAACAGTGGCGTAGACGGCCCCCTCATAAAAAGCAGTGCCGCAGCACAGCCCCACAATGGCCACCACCCACAGCCCGGCAGCGGTAGTCAGTCCTCGCACCCGCCTCCACTTGGTCATCATAATGGCGCCCGCGCCAATAAAGCTGACGCCCGCGATGACCTGGGCCCCCATGCGGCTGACGCTGATGGGGTAGTCCATAACAATATAGAGGTATTGGCTGGTGGCGGTGGTCATGGCGGCCCCCAGGCAAATGAGGATATGGGTCCGAAAGCCGGCCGGCCGGCGTTTCTCGGTGCGCTCAAGGCCGATGGCCCCGCCGCACACCAGGGCCAGGAGAATCCGCACCGTAATGCCCAGCAGGTCGGGCTGGCGCAAAAAATTCAACGCGCTGAACAAGCTTCTACCTCCTATATCTCGTCAATGGTCCGCACATCCGGGCTGTAGGACAGGTCGGCCAGCAGCCGGGTGTGGGACTGATATTTGGGCAGGTGGAGATAGAAGATGACGCTGGGCATGCTGTGTTTCTGGCCGTTTCCCCGGCGGTCAATCTCCACGTCGTAGATCTGGATCCCTCTGTCCTTCATCAGCTGGATAAAATCCTTCATCCGCTCTAGGGAGGTGAGCTCCACATAGAGGTTCATGTTTCGGGAACGGGCCATAAGGAAGGTCTCGATATAGGGCAGAACCTTAATGCTCAGAAAGATGGTCAAAAAGCCCAGCAGCATCCCCTCGTAAAACCCCGCCCCGATCGCCAGCCCCATGCAGGCCGAGGCCCACAGCCCGGCGGCAGTGGTCAGCCCCTTCACCTCCCGCTGCTCGGTGATGAGAATGGTGCCGGTGCCTAAAAAGCCGATGCCGTTGATCACCTGGGCGCCAAAGCGGGTGACATCGGTGGTTATCCCCACCTGGAGCTTGGCGCTCTTCCACACGGTGTCAAACATCAGATACTGATACTGCCCCAGCACCATGGTAAGCGCCGCCCCCAGGCACACCATCATATAGGTGCGGAAGCCCGCCGGGCGCCGCTTGTGCTCCCGGTTGATGCCGATCACCCCGCCCAGAACCACCGCCAGCGTCAGCCGAAGGAGGACGGAAGCCACATTGAATTGGCGCAGATAGTCCACAAGGCTCATTTTACCACCACGTTTTCCCGGCCCAGCTGCTCGGTCAGCTCCTGAACCAGAGCGGGATGTATCTCACAGCGGGAACCGATCAGCTGCTTGCAGTCCTCAAAGTAGATTTTCACCTGACTCTCGCCAGGGAAGAAGGACAGGGCCAGCCGCACCTTCCGCATTCTGGGGTCCTCCTGGTTGGACAGGCGCAGGTAGAGGGTCTGCCCCCCGCCGGCAGCCTCCCCCAGGTCGGAGAGGGGGCGGATGGCATCCACCATCAGCTGGGGCTCCTTCTCGTCCCGGACAGAAATTTTTCCGGTGACCAGGATGGCGCTATTCTCCCGGATATAGCCGCCGCTCTCGTTCAGCGTGCGTGAGAAGCACAGCAGCTCCATCGAGGCCGTGTCGTCCTCCAGGTTCACATAGGCCATCAGGGTATTGTTCCGGGTGGTGCGGGTGCGGTAGCTGGAGATCACTCCGGCAATCGTCACCCGCTGATCGTCCCGGAACTCTCTGGGCCCATCCTCCCGCTGAAAATCACCCAAAATAGCGCCAATGGTCACCGCGCCGAACCCTTTGGCCAGCTCCCGGTACTGATCCATGGGGTGGCCGGACAGGTACAGGCCGGTGGTCTCCTTCTCCATGCTCATCAGCTCCTGAAGGGTGTACTCGGGCAGGTCAGGCAGGTCCATCATGGGCGGGGGCGCGGCCTCCTCCTCCAGCCCCCCCAGGCCGAAGAGGTCCAGCTGCCCCTCCACGTTCCGTTTTCGGGCGGCGGCGATGCCGTCCAGCACCTGGCCGTATGCCTTCATAAGCTGGGAGCGCCGGAAGCCCATGGCGTCGAAGGCGCCGCTTTTAATCAGGCTCTCAATCATCCGCCGGTTCATATCCTGGTCGAAAAGCCGGTCGCAGAAGTCCATAAAGTCGGTAAAGAGTCCGTTTTTCTCCCGCTCAGCCAGCAGATTGGCGATAAAGCTCCGCCCCACCCCCTTCAGGGCCACCAGACCGAAACGGATGCCTTCGTCAACCACAGTGAAATCGGCCCCGGACTGATTCACGTCGGGGGGCAGCAGCTTGATCCCCATCTCCTTGCACTCGGCGATATACTCGGCCACCTTCTCGGTGGAGTCCAGCACTGAGGTGAGCAGGGCGGCCATATACTCTTTGGGGTGGTGACACTTAAACCAGGCAGTCTGGTAGCACACGATAGCGTAGACCAGGGAGTGGGACTTGTTGAAGGCGTACTCCGCAAAGTCATACATCTCGTCATAGATGGCCTGGGCGGCCGGCTCGGGCACCCCGTTGGCCACACAGCCGGCAATATTCCGCTTGGGGTCGCCGTGGAGGAAGGCCTCCCGCTCCTTCTCGATCTCCTTGACCTTCTTCTTGCTCATGGCCCGGCGCACCATATCGGCCTGGCCCAAGGAATAGCCCGCCAGGTCCTGAAAAATACGGATGACCTGCTCCTGGTAGACAATGCAGCCGTAGGTGCCCGACAGAATTGGCACCAGAGAGGGGTCCTTATAGGTCACCTTGGCCGGGTCCTGGGCACAGGCCAGAAACCGGGGAATGGAGTCCATAGGGCCGGGGCGGTACAGGGCAATCACCGCGCAGATATCCTCGATATTCTTGGGCTTCAGGCCCACACATACTCCGGTCATGCCGGCGGACTCCAGCTGAAACACACCGGAGGTCTTTCCCTCAGACAGCATGGTCATGGTGGCGGGGTCGTTCTCCGGGATGGCGCTGAGGGAGAAGTCCGGCTCCCGCTTCTGGACCATCTTGGCCGCATCGTCCAATACGGTGAGGTTGCGCAGGCCCAGAAAGTCCATTTTCAGCAGCCCCAGTTCCTCCAGGGTGGTCATAACGTACTGGGTGACGGGCTGGCCGTCGTTGGCAGCCAGGGGGACGTAGTCCACCACCGGCCGGCGGGTGATGACCACCCCGGCGGCGTGGGTGGAGGTGTTCCGGGGCATCCCCTCGATGGCCATGGCGGTATCGACAAGCTTTTTGGTGGCTGGGTTCTCGTCGTAGGCATCCTTCAGCTGCTTGGACAGCTTCAGGGCATCCTCCAGGGTGATGTGCAGCGCCCCCGGGCCGCTGGGGATCAGCTTGGCCAGAGCGTCCACCTCGCCGTAGGGCACCCCCATCACCCGGC
>JAAWEX010000066.1 GCA_022794495.1 Lawsonibacter sp.
CTTCACCCTGGACTGGTACTGGTGGCTGCTGATCTTCGCCCTGGCCGTAACCGGCGGGCTCATCGTGGGGGCGCTGCTTCAGCGCTTCGGCGGCAAGGGCGGCTGGATCATCTGGGGCATCTGCGTCCTCCCCATGTTCCTGCTCCAGATTTTCCCCCAGGAGCTGGTCTCTTCCGCTGAATTGATGGTCCCTGTGCTGGCTGTCCTCTTTGTGGCCGGTTTCCTCTGGTCCATCTGGTCCCTGCTCCACGCGGTGGTGAAGTCGTAGAGCATAAAAACTCCTCCCTCTAAAAAGGGGAGGAGTTTTTGACAGATGGGTGGAAACATCTCCGGCGATATGATATAATAGCCTCGATTTGACAAAGAAATGGGGCTGCTGACATGAGAGATGAGGAGATCAAAAAACTGCTGCAAATCGGGGTTCTGCTGTCCTCCGAGCGGGACCTGGACCGTCTGCTGGAGCAAATTCTGGAGTGCGTGATGGAACTGACCCGCTGTGACGCGGGCACCCTCTATCTGCTGGAGGACGACAAGCTGTGGTTTCGGATTATGCGCAACAACACACTGAAGACCTACTCCGGCGCCAACGGGGAAATCCCGGCCCTGCCGCCGGTGGCCCTGAGCCGGGAGAGCGTCTGCGCCCTGGCGGTGCTGGATAACAAGACCATCCGCATCGAGGACGTGCGCCACTGCCAGGAGTACGACCTGACCGGGCCCATTCGCTACGACGCCATCACCGGCTACAACACCGTCTCCATGCTGGTGGTGCCCATGCGCAGCCGGACGGGGGAGACCATCGGCGTGCTCCAGCTCATCAATGCCATGGATGAGACAGGGAGCATCTGCCCCTTTACCGAGGACATGGCCCTGATTCTGGAGTCTCTGGCCTCGCAGGCCGCCATTACCATCCAGAATGTGCGCTATATCAAGGAGATACAGGAGCTGTTCCAGTCCTTTGTGCGGGTGATGTCCTCCGCCATCGACCAGCGCACCCCCTACAACGCCAACCACTCCCGGCGTATGGCGGAGTGCTGCGGCCGGTTTTTGGACTTCCTCAACGCCCGGGCGGAGGAGGCCGGACAGGAGCCGCCCTTCTCTGCCCAGCACAGGGAGGAGCTGGTGATGAGCGTCTGGCTCCACGACGTGGGCAAGGTGGTTACGCCCCTTGAGGTGATGGACAAGGCCAAGCGGCTGTCCCCCCTCCAGGAGGCCCGGCTGCAAAACCGCATTTTAGACGTCTGGCTCACCAAGCGGATCGACTGCCTGGAGGGCCGGATCACCCAGGAGGAGCTGGAGGCCGTCCGCCGGGAGACCGGCGAGGCGGCGGAGCACATCGCCCGGATTAACGGAGCCGGCTTCCTCCCTGACGAGGAGCTGGCCTGGCTGGAGGAGCTGAGGGGCCGGACCTATACCGACCAAGGGCAGGAGCGGCCCTGGATCACCGACGAGGAGTATGCCATGCTCTCCATCCGGAAGGGCACCCTGTCCCCAGAGGAGCGGAAGATCATGGAGGACCACGTGGTGGTAACAGACACGCTGCTGTCTCAGATTCACTTCTCCAAGGAGCTGTCCCATGTGCGGGAGTGGGCCGCCGCCCACCATGAGCTGCTGGACGGCTCGGGCTACCCCTGCCGCCGGAGGGGGGAGGATATCCCCCAAGAGGTGCGGATCATCACCATTTTGGACATCTTCGACGCCCTGGTGGCCGACGACCGGCCCTACAAGCCCGGTATGCCGGTGCCCAGAGCCCTGTCCATTCTGGAGACTATGGCGGACAAGGAGGGGAAGCTGGACCCGGCGCTGACCCGGCTGTTTGTTCAGAGCAGGTGCTGGGAGACCGGCGAAACCGGCCGGCCTGAGCAGAAGGATTAGTCGATGAGCGCGTCTAAGGTCAGAACCTCGAAGCCCTCCTTCTTGCCCTTCAAGGGCACGCTTCCCCCGAGAGAGGTGGCGCGGATGCGCCCCTCCAGGGCGTCGGCCACCGCCCGGGAGATGTAGATGGTGCCGCCGGGAGCGTTGGCCTCCAGGCGGGCAGCGGTGTTTACCGTGTCACCGATGGCGGTGTAGTCCATCCGCACCGGCGAACCGATGTTTCCTACAACGGCCTCACCCAGGTGGACGCCGATGCCGAAGGAGACGGTGCGCCCGTACTGTTCCAGCAGCTCCTTGGACAGCGCCTGGGACCCGGCCACCATGTCCATCGCCGCTCGGACCGCGTGCATGACAAAATCCTCCTGGGGCAGGGGCGCCCCCCAGAAGGCCATAGCTGCGTCCCCCACAAATTTGTCCAGCGTCCCGCCGTTTTTCAGAATACAGTCAGAGATCAGGGTGAGATAGCGGTTGAGAATTTCCACCACCTGTCCCGGCTTCAGCAGCTCCGACATGGGGGTGAAGCCCCGCACATCCACAAAGAGCACCGCGATGTTAGTCAGCCTTCCGCCCAGCTCCAGCGCGTCGGAGCCCTCTTTCAAAATTTCGCTTACAATCTCTGGGGCGACATAGCGCTTGAAGGTGCTGGTCACCCGGCGTTTTTCCAGGGCTGACTGGATGTAGTTAGAGGCGATGCACCCCACATACAAGATGGTGACTCCCACGGGGACCCACAGCACATGGAGTATGATCCCCCGCTGATACAGGACCCGGCACAGCAGCAGCCAGCCCCCGGCCAGCCCGGCCCACAGCAGGGTGGCTGCCGCCATCCGCCGCCGCCAGAATCCGGCGAAGGCGGCCAGCAGAATCAGGAAGAGGGCAAGAAGCTGCACGCTCTCCCCGGCCTCCTGCTTGAAGCCGCCCCACAGCAGGGCCTGAATGGCGTTGGCCTGATACTCCACGCCGTACATCTGCCGGCTGTGGTCCGCCGCGGTGAGGTAGCTGTCCTGCAGGCCTGCGGCCCAGGGACCGATGAGTACAATCCGGCCGGCGAACTCCTCCGGGGGGATCGCCCCGGAGAGCAGATCAGCCACCGAGATGGACTGGTCAAAGTCCCCCGGAACGCCGCAGAAGGGCAGATACCAAAAGCCCCGGCTGTCCACAGGCGGCAGCGCCGGGGGCTCCTCGCCCTGATATTCCCGATATTTTTGGGCGGCCGCCAGGGCCATAGAGGGGACCTCCTCCCCGCCGGGCAGGCGGATGCGCAGCAGGTGGTGGCGCAAAATTCCGTCGGCGTCCAGCATGGCGTTGATGTGTCCCTGGGTGGTCACATCCCGCAGGGCCTCATAGGGCTCGTCATACGCCAGCAGAGAGAAGGGCTCCAAACGGTACTCCCCGTCCTCCCCCTGGACCATGGCGGTGCCGAACTCCGCCGCCCCGGCGGTCACCACGTTGCCATACTGCCCCGCCGCCTCGGCCAGCCACTGGTCCATGTCCGGGTCGGTTTCGCCGGCGTAGAGCACATCCAACCCGATCACCGCCGGCCGGCAGTCCTCAGACTGATTCAGCGCCTCGACGGCCATGGCCATCACGTCCCGGCCCCACTGGCTGTAGGGGCCGATCTCCTCCAGGGCCCGCTGGTCGATGCCCACTAAGATAATCTCCCCGTCTGAGGCGCTGCGCTGCTGATACCAGGCATCTGAGGCGGTCAGGTCGGCTCCATACAGAACCCCCAGACCCGCCAGAAGGGTCAAAGCCCCTGCGGAGCAGAGGCCCAGCAGGACCGCCCGGGCTTTTGCTGTGAATTTCATATGTTTCCCCCCAGTCTCCGTAAAAAGGGCCGTATCCGCCGAACCGAAGCGGATACGGCCTGTTTTTATGCCAGCTGTTCCGGGTCCAGGACAAAGACCCGGCGCGAAAAGGTGTCGCAGACATAGAGCCTGCCCTGGCGCAGCAGAAGCCCCACCGGCGAAACGGGGCAGATATCCATGCTGGTCAGGTCTCGGGCGGCCAGGGTGGCCACGACGCCGCCCCGCACCCGGCGGACGGCGCTGTTGCCCGTGTCCGCCACATAGACCGTGCCGTCGCTGCCCACGGCGATGCCCTGGGGCATGGAGAAGGCAGCTTTGTCTGCCGGGCCGTCGGTCATGCCGGACTGGCCGGAGCCGGCCACCAGCTCCACCCGGCCCTTCACCACCCGGATGATCCGGTTGGCCCCGGTCTCCGCCACATAGAGCGCGCCGTCGTGCCAGCAGAGGCCCATGGGGTCGGAGAGCCCCTCCGCCACAGTGACGACCACGCCCTTGGGGGAAATTTTCCGCACCGCGTTGTTATGGGTGTCAGAGACGTACAGATTTCCCTCTCCGTCAGCGGCCAGGCCGGTGGGATAGGCGAAGACCACGCCCAGCTGAGTGGTGATAAGCCGCTCGGAGGTGGTCCCGTTCACCGTCTGGGTGGAGTCGCCGCTGATGAGCCGGATGGCGTTGTTCTCCGCGTCGGACACGGCGTAGCCGTCCAGGAAGGGGGCGATAGCCCAGGGGTATTTAAAGTAGCTCTGAGGGAGTCCGGCATCGTTGTAGCCGCCCACCGGCTGGCCGTATGGGTCGGCCACCGTCTCGCCGCCGGCGCAGACGCTGCTGGAGCCCCCCTTCACCTGCCAAATCACCTTGTTGTAGACGTCGGTAATCAGCAGTGCGCCGTCCTCCCCGGCGGTGATGCCGCTGGGGGCGCAGAGATTGTCCAAAAGGCTGAGCATCCGGTCGTTATAGAGCCGGCTGTAGTTCATCAGCACCGCCGCCGCCTGGGCGCGGGTGGTGTGGGCCTGAGGGGCGAAGCGGCCGCCGCCCACGCCGCTGAGGATGCCGGCAGAGCGGGCCCAGTCCACCGCCTGGAGGGCGTAGGGGGAGACGTCCCCCTGGTCGGCCCAGGGCTGGGCCGGGTCCTCCGGGGCGGGACTGCCCGCCAGATGCCAGAGAAACACGGCCAGCTGCTCCCGGGTTACCGGGTCGCCGGGGCCGAAGCGCCCGCCGCCGTAGCCGGAGGCCACCCCCGCCTGGGCGGCCCAGTTCACCGCCTGCTCATACCAGCTGCCCGGCTTCACGTCGGTGAAGCCCGCCGCCCCCGACGCCTGGGGGGAGCCGGAGACCCGGTGGAGCACCGCCGCCAGCATGGCCCGGTCCATGGTCCCGTCGGGGGAGAAGCGCCCCTCGCCGGTGCCCGACATCAGCCCTTGGGCCTGGCAGTAGTCCACAGCCTGGACGTACCAGGCCCCGGGGGCCACGTCGGAGAAATCCGCCGCGCAGGCCGGCGCGGCCAGGCTCAGCGCCGCCGCCGCGGACAAAACTGCCGCTGTCAGTCGTCTTTTCATGGATTCTCCTCCTTTTTCACCAGGTAATAATAGCCGTCTGCCATTTCGAGTGCCTGGTAGCCCTTCTCGTCGGTCACATCCGCGTTATACCACAGAAGGCTTGGGGCCTTGGCCCTGACCTCACCGCCGGTGACTGACAGCGTGCCATCCGTTCCGCCGGACCAGCCTATCGCATGGCCGCTGGCGCTTTCCTGGGTAATTGTTCCGCCGGAGATGGTTACGGAAGCGCCGTAATGGAGTTCAAGCACACTGCCGGTACTGTTTGCGGTAATTGTGCCGCCGGTGATGTCGGTCTTCCCGGATAGTATGAGCCTGGTGATCCCGGTAATTGTTCCGCTGTTCTCCAGAATCCCGCTGGAGCTTGGGTCCGTGCCGCCGAAGTCGATGGTGCCCCGATTTGTCACCCTGCAGGGCTCCCCCACAGAGGAATATTCACCGCCATTCAGCATGACAGTAGACCTTGTGTATGGGAAGACGATATTTCCATCATTTTCGATTACGCCGCGGTTGACAAAGTTGATTGCCGCCAGGAACGTCCCCTCTGGACCGATCCTTAGAAAACCGCTGTGATCGAAGTTTGTGCACTCTGACGCGTCCAGCCTCCCATTCACTATGACGGTGGGCGCTGAAACGCCGCTTTCTCCAATAGACAGCTTTGTACCGCCTTCCAGCGTCACAGCTTTTCCGGCTGGGATGGTCAGGTTTCCGGCCAGGGACACGGGGGATGAGCCGGAAATATAGACCTCGTCGCTGTCGGCCAGCGCGGCCTGGATGGCCTCGGCGGTAAGGCCGTCGCTGCTCAGCGTGGTTGTGCTCCAGGGGATGAGGTAGTAGTAGCCGTCGTTCCGCTGTTCCACGCCCCAGCCGTCGGGGAGGGGGTCGATCACGCGGCTGCGGGTGGAGCGGAACACGGTGGCGCAGTCGGCGGGGAAGGTGAGGATATCGCTGCCTTCGCTGTTATACAGCCGCAGCGCCGTGCCCTCAATGATCTGGGTCACCGTTCCGCCAGTAAAGCTCATCTGGGCCGGAGCGTTCACAGACACGGCGGAGCCATTTTTGCTGCACACGATTTCACCGCCGGAAATGGTCAGCTGTCCGGTTGTATTTGACCCGGACATTAAAGTCACAGAGCCGTTCACCGTGCCGCCGGAGATGGTGAAGCTGTCCGACACATTTACAACTTTTCCGTTGACTGTGCCGGCCGACATGTCGAAACTGGACGTGGAGATATCGCCGTTCACCGTGCCGCCGGAGACGGTGAAGTTGTCTGCTTCAATACTGAAACTAGTTCCATCAGTAGCGCCTGTGATAGCGGTAATGGTCCCGCCGTTGATGATGATATTGTTGCCGCCAATGCCCGGTCCGCCTGGGAAAAAATCACCCGACATAGAGTGAGTGCCGCCTGTAGCGGTCAGCGTACCCGTTCCGTCGATGGTGAGCTGAGCCGCACCAATGGAATTCAGTCCAGGGTGGAACTCCCCGCTGCTCAGGCTGTTATCTCCCACCAGCGTGATTTTTACATTTCCCGTTCCCGGCGTATCTGTTCCATTGCCGATGTGGAGTGCGCAGGCGTCCTGACTGCTTACGTCGATCTTCACCCCGGCCAGGGTGAGATTGGCGCTGACGCCGTCTTCCACAAAGATGGAATCGGTGGTGGTCTGGGTCACGCCCTCAGCCATGGAAAGGGTCATGGGGGCGGCGGTGAGGATATGGAGGGTATGGCTGGCGGTATCATAGCGGTAATCGGTTCCCTCTGTCCCGCCGGATACCGCAAACTCGCTGGCAATGGGCTCCAGGTGGTAGTAGCCGTCCGCTCTGGGGTCTTTGACGGCGTAGCCGTCGGGGATATAGGGACCGTATTGGGTGTCTGGAGTCAGCCTGCACAGGGCTATCAAACCGTCCTTTTTACCTCGAATATCGGTTTTGATTTCGCCCTCAATAGCTGAAGTAAATTCGGTTATAAAGATGGCACCATAGTCTCCGGAAGCTTCACTTGTGCAGGTATTGGTGATGGTCCCGCCGTCCAAATGTATAGTGCCCCCTTGATTGACCGAAACGGTATAACCTATGTTGGCGTCTGAGAAGATCTCACCCCCCGATATGGTGAAATTATCTGTGCGGATATAGCCGTTGATGCTGCCCCCCGACATGGTGAAGTCCGACGCGGTGATGCCGCGGATCGCCACAATCTCGCCGCCGGAGACAACCATCGTTCCGATGCTTTCTGCGATCGGGCCGCCGATGGCGGTGCCGCCTGCTCCGCCGGTGGCGGTCAGCGAGCCGGAGCCGGTGATGGTCAGCGAACCGGCGTCTGCAAGGTTGTTTTTCTGGATTGCGGCGGCGTACTGCCCGGCCTCCAGAAAATTCCGCGTGCCCGCCGCCAGGGTGATGGTCACATCTCCGGTGCTGTCGTCGGCAATGGAGAAGGGTGTAGTGTAGGGCTCCGTGGCCGAGATATTTACTCCGGCCAGGGTGAGATTGGCGCTGACACCGTCATCTATCACGATTTTATCGGTGGTATAGTCGTTGCCCGCCGCCATGGAGATGGTGAGAGGCGTATCGCGGTACACCGTCAGCGTGCCGCTGCCGCCGCTGACGCCGTAATCGTAGTCGATACCAGCTTTGCCGCCGCTGACTAAGAACGGGCCCGCCGTTTCGCTCTGCATCAGATGGTAATAGCCGTTGCTTCGCGGGACGGGCCCGTAGCCGCTGGGGACGGGGCTGGACACCACCGCGGTTTTGGCCCGGAAGTCGGTGGCGAAGCTGGCGGGGAAGGAGAGGCCGGCAGCCAGAGTGATGGCGGTTCCGCTGCCGGTGTTGGTGACGGTGCCGCCGGCCAGCGCCAGCGCCGCTCCGCCGGACACGGACAGGGTGGCGGTTTGATCCGAGGTGACCTCGCCGCCGGTGATGGTGAAGGACCCGCCGGTGAGGGAGACCGGGCCCTCAATCTGCCCGGCGGTGGACAGGGCTCCCCCGCTGGAGAGGCTTAGCCCCAGAGTTATGCGTCCCGAGGCGGTGTTGGTGACAGTCCCTCCAGCGTTGTTGACAAAGCGCCCCGCCACCCGCAGGGTGTTGGCGCTGTTGACAGTGATGGTTCCGTCGTTGGTCAGGCTGTCCCCCAGGTCGGCGGTGCCGTTCACTGTGAGGCTCCCCTGAACCCGGGCGGGCACGCCGCTGCTTAGGGTGAGGGTCTTGCCGCTGTCCACCGTCATGTTGATGCCGACCTCCAGCGTATTCCGGGCTGGGTCTGTGCCCGGAGCCACTATCACCCGCCGGGTGGCTGGGCGGTTCAGCGCCTGCTGGACGTCCATGTCGGTCACCGGCATGGTCAGGGTGACGGAGGCCGGCTCCGGCGCGACGCCGGAGCTTCCGCCGCCTCCGGTGGAGGAGGAGCCGCTGTCGCTGCTGTCGTCCCGGCTTCCGCCGCTGTCCTTGGAGCCGCTGTCCCACACCGGGTCCTGGGAGACGCGGTTGTCCTGGGTGGACAGGGCCTGCTCCATCTCCCGGAGGGTCTCCGCCATGGCGGCCTGGTCGCGCTCCAGCTGCTTCTGGGCGCTGCTCTGGTCAAAGTGCCCCAGCACGTCCAGGCTGGAGTCGGCGTGGATTTTTTCGCACAGGGTCCGGTCCTTCACCAGCTCCACCAGGACAAAGCCGTCGATGTGTTCCTCGGTGTAGCTCTGGCGGATGATGTCGCACCGCTCCCCGGTCTGCCCCTGGGGATAGACCACAAATTCGGCCATCTCGCCCCCCTGGAGCACTGTGGTCCGGCTCTCGCCGGTGGCCGGGTCGGTGACGCTGCACTCCACCCGCCCTTCCAGCAGATACACCTGGGCGTGCCAGGCGTTGAGCATTTTCACCCAGCCGCAGGTGCCCCGAATCCCCACAATCATGGTGGAGGTGCGGATGTTCAGGTTCTCCTCCTGGTCCAGGGGCTCGCTGACATCGAAGTAGAGGTTGCCGGAATTCAGCAGGACCTCCAGCTTTTTCCCCGCCTTGCGCACCTCGGCCTCGCTCACCTCGTCCAGCTTGATGAGCTTGCTGCTGTCCAGGTTGACCCAGGCGTAGCTCTTCTCGGTGGTCTTGGCGTGATAGCCGTTGTAAAGCCGCATGTTTTCGCGGACAGACAGGGCTCTGCCGCTGCCGTTGGTGATGGATACGCTCCCCTCGGTTTTCATCAGCTGGATGGCGGATGCGGCGTCTGAGACCGTCTCCGCCCCCAAAGCGGGGGCCGCAGCGGTCAGAAGGATAGCCAGCACCAGCGTCAGCGACAGAAAACTTTTTCGGAATGAACTAAGCTTTCTCATATTGTTACCTCGCCCTTCTTTTGGGATAAACCCTTGCAGCACACGGAAAATTCCAAATATATGGCTTAATTATAACATATAACGCCGGAAATAGCAAGAAATGATTCCCTTATCTGGGCTCAGCCCGCCATGGGAACAAGGAAGGATGGAGGGGGTGCTCAGGGGGGACTGGCGGCGGTTTTTGTAAAAAATCGCCGGAGCAAGGCTGTCCTTGCTCCGGCGGTGTGGAGGTGCCACCCAGATTTGAACTGGGGGTGGAGCTTTTGCAGAGCTCTGCCTTACCACTTGGCTATGGCACCATCCATTTTAAAGTATGCAGTTGAGAGAGTGGATATGCTTTAAAAAACGGAGCAAAGAGTTGGACTTTGCTCCGTTTTGGAGCGAGTGACGAGGCTCGAACTCGCTACCTCCACCTTGGCAAGGTGGCGCTCTACCAGATGAGCTACACTCGCATTTGGTTCCCCCGCAGAGCTGCTGCGGGGGATGGTGCCTCCGGTCGGAATCGAACCAACGACACGAGGATTTTCAGTCCTCTGCTCTACCAACTGAGCTACAGAGGCAAAAATGGCGACGCGGAAGGGACTTGAACCCTCGACCTCCGGCGTGACAGGCCGGCGTTCTAACCAACTGAA
>JAAWEX010000067.1 GCA_022794495.1 Lawsonibacter sp.
CAGCTCCCGGCCGATCATCTTGTCCTCGGGGATGGTGCGCACCTTGATGACCTCGATGAGCTTGTTGAGCTGCTTCTCCACCTGCTCCACCACGCTGTTTCCGCTGTCCACAATGATGGTGATCCGGGAGAAGGCGGGGTCGTCGGTGACGCCCACAGCCAGGGACTCGATGTTGAAGGCCCGGCGGGAGAACAGCCCGGTGATGCGGTTGAGCACGCCGGCCTGGTTCTCCACCAGGACGGAAATGGTCTGTTTCATCCTGCTCCCTCCTTTAATCAGTGGTGGACACGTCGGGGTGGACCTGACAGATCATCAGGCAGGGGCCCGGCGTTCCCAGAAATTGGTCGATGGAGCGCTCCAGCTCCTCCTCCCCGACGGCGGTGACGCAGGGGATGCCGTAGGCGGCGGCGATGGTCTCAAAGTCGGGGGAGCCGTCCAGGGATACCCCAAAGGGCCCGTGGTAGGGGGGGCGGCTCTGAATTTGATGGACCAGACCCAGGGTGTTGTTGCGGAACAGGAGGATTTTCAGGTCCATATTGGCGTACTTCACGGCGGCCAGCTCGTTCATGGCCATCTGGAAGGAGCCGTCGCCGCAGATTACCACCGTCTGCCGCTCCGGCTGGGCCACCTTCACCCCCACCCCGGCGGGCAGGGCGTAGCCCATGGTGCCCAGGCCGCCGCTGGTGAGCAGCCGCCCGTGCTTCTGCGGCAGGTATTTACAGGTGAAGATCTGGTTCTGGCCCACGTCCACACAGACCACTGCGTCGTCGTCCAGCCTGTCTCCCAGCCTGCGCATCACGGTGCCGGGGAAGACGGAGCCGGGGCGGCTGGGGAACTGGCGGCTGAGCTCGGCCCTTCGGTAGTCGGCCAGCCGGGAGCGCCACTCCTGGCAGTCGGGAGGGGTGACCCCCAGGTCCAGAATCTGCCGCAGAATCACCTTCACGTCCCCCACCAGCGGGACGGCGGCCTGCATGTTTTTGCCGATCTCCGCCGGGTCCACGTCGATGTGGATGGTGGCCATCCGCCGCTGGATCTCGTCGGGCTGGATGATGGCCCGGTCAGCCGCCCGGGTGCCCACCATAATGAGCAGGTCGGACTTGGCGAGGGCCTTGTTGGCGCAGTGGTTGCCATGGGCCCCGATCATCCCCATGTTCAGAGGGTGGCCGGTGGGCAGGATGGAGATGCCCATCATGGTCTTCACCACCGGGATGCCGGCGCCCTCGGCCAGCTCCAGCAGCTCGGCCTGGGCGTCCGCCAGCCACACGCCGCCGCCGGCGCAGATGAGGGGCTGTCTGGCCCGGCCGATGGCCTCAGCCACCCGCTTGATCTGCAGGTCGTTGCCCTTCACGCTGGGCTTGTACCCCCGGATATTCACCGTTTCCGGCCAGTCGAAGGCCTTCAGGGTCTTTTCCTGGACGTCGATGGGGATGTCGATCAGCACCGGACCAGGCCGGCCGGTGGTGGCGATATGGAAGGCCTCCCGGACGATGCGGGGAATCTGGCTGGGGTCCTTCACCAGATAGCTGTGCTTGGAGAAGGGGGCGACCGCACCGGTGATGTCCACCTCCTGGAAAATATCCCGGCCCAGCAGATGGCTGGGCACCTGGCCGGTGATGGCCACCATGGGGATGGAGTCCATATAGGCGGTGGCGATGCCGGTGATCAGGTTGGTGGCCCCCGGGCCGGAGGTGACCATGCACACCCCCGCCTTGCCGCTTACCCGGGCGTAGCCCGAGGCCATGTGCCCCGCGTTCTGCTCGGTCCGCACCAGGGTGTAGCCGATCTCCGGGACATCCTTCAGGGCGTCCACCGCCGGGCAGATGGTAGCCCCGGCGTAGCCGAAGATGTGGGTGACCCCTTCCCGCTTTAAGCTCTCGATCAGCGCCTGTGCTCCGTTCATAAAATGTTACCTCCATTAAAACAAAAAAGCCCCGTCCTATCTCAATAGGACGAAGCTGAAGACTCCGTGGTACCACCTAAATTCATGGCTGATGCCATGCGCTCGCTGCCCCTGTAACGGAGGGCGGCCGTTCTCACCTACTGCGGCGTCCGCCGGTTCAGAGAGACCGCTCGCGGGTGAGGTTCGGCAGGAGGTCCTTCACAGGCGCTTACACCAGCCGCGCCCTCTCTATGCATCCAGACAAGCCTACTATCCCGGTCATCGCTTTTATAATAATTGCACACTATCTTACTCCATCAGCGCCGGTTTGTCAATTCTTTTTTTGATGATTTTTCTGGCTTCCTTTTTCTGACGGATGGGGCGCGGCGTTTATGGCTTTGATTTCAGGTAGTATGTTAAATATTCCCGGGTGACCTTTAAAAATTCCTGATTTTCCCGCTCGAAAAAGCTGTTTTTCATCCAGACAAAATTAATATGTGTATTGACGAAATAGTTTTTGATGTGAATCTGTTTTAAGGAGCCCCGATCCAGATTTTTCTGCACCACAAACTGGTAGACAAAGGAGATGCCCGCGTTCTCCTTTACCATGTTGTGGATGGTGTTGATGGTGCCGACCTCGATATAGGAGGAAAACTTATTGATATCCTGGTTATACCGATGGAGCAGAGTCCGCAGGTTGTAGAGGGATTTTGAATTTTCTGACATAAAAATCAGGCGGTATTGATTCAGCTCCTCAAAATCCACGGTTTTCCCCGCCAGCGGGTGTTCTGGAGCGCAGACGCAAATGGTCTCCGACTCAAACAGCTCATGGACGCTGTACTCCTCTGGAGAGCAGTAGGTGTCGATAATACAGGCGTAGACCCGGCCGTTTTTAAGCTGTATCAGCAGATCGTCGGACTCCCCCAGGTAGATGCTGATTTTTTTGTTTGGGTATTGCTCCAGATACCGGGCTGCCGCTTTGGGGACAAGGATCTCTCCCGTTCCGGTGAGGGAGCCTATTTTGTACTCATCCACATACTCCGCCGGACTGGCCAGCCGGCTTCGCAGGATCTCTGAATCCGCCTTTACCGTTTGGGCATAGGCGCGGAGCAGCTTTCCATAGTCCGTCAGGTGGAGGCGCTTGCGCTCGTCGTAATAGAAGAGCTTGGCATTGTAATATTTCTCCAAATACTGAATGTGCTGGGTGACGGCGGGCTGAGTCATATGGAGCTGCTCCGCCGTTTTGGTATAATTTCTCAGCTCGCAAAGGGCTAAAAAGGTGTCCAGCTTGAAGTTCAGCATCGGTATCCCCCCGTGGATTTGACTTGCATATAACATTAACTTATTGGCCTATTATATATCCTGATTTCATTTTGTTCAATATTTATGATATGATCGGGTCAAAGGGAAATATATTTTTCTTTATCTGACAGAATAAACAGGAAGGGCCTCAAGGGCGGCGTGTGCCCGCTGTGACAGCCGGCGCCTGCTGTTACAGTACATGATTTTGCCTGAGAGGTCAAGCGTCTTAAGGAGGGATATATGGAATATCCGATTGGAGTGGAGATGTCCGCTGGATATCTGGCCTATGAGGTGAGCAGAGCGGCCTATAAGCTGGTGAAGGACGTTATGCTGGTGCAGCCGGGAGAAAATGTGGTAATCACCGGCGATACCTCCACAGACAAGAGGGTGACAGAGGCGCTGATGTCGGCGGCCTATACCGTGGGGGCGAATCCCATGCTGGCGTATGTGCCCACAAACGAGAACGCCTATGCGGAGCCGATTGCGCCCCTTGGCAATGCGGTTGCCGCTGCGGATGTGTGGATCGAGCTGTCCTACGCCTCTATTATGCTCTGCGAGTCCTGGAGAAAGGCCATTGACTTCGGCTGCCGCTATTTAAACCTGACCGGCATGGATGTTACCATGCTGGTGAACTGCATCGGCCGGGTGGATGTGGAGAAGGTGGTGGAGCTGGGAGAGGCCCTCAAGGCCAAGCTGGAGGCGGGAAATGAGATTGTCATAAAGGACAAAAACGGCACCTGCCTGACCGCCCGGAACGAGGGGAGGAAGGTCCGCCATTCCGGACAGCTTGCCAGCTTTAAGGGGTATCCCTTTATGATGTGCGGACAGATCAGCTGGTGTCCCGTTGAGGAGACCATCAACGGCAAGCTGGTGTTTGATACCGCAGTCTTCCCGCCCACAGACATGGGTATTTTGTCGGAACCCATCGAGCTGACGCTGGAACAGGGCCGGGTTACAAAGATCGAGGGCGGGAGAGAGGCGGAGCGGTTCAGCGCTTGGCTGCATTCCTTCCATGACCCCAATATGTTCCGCCTGGCCCACTACTCCCTGGGATTCAATCCAGGGGTCACAAAGGCCACCGGCCGGATTGTAGAGGACGAGCGGGTATTTGGCTGCATGGAATTTGGTATTGGCAGCCAGGGGAAGATGATCCGCGGGAGCTACTGGACGGCGGCCTCCCATACCGACGGAGTCGTCGCCAAGCCCACCATCATGATCGACGGCACTGTGATCGAAGCAGACGGGAAGTATGTCGACCCGGAGCTTGTGGAGATTTGCAGGCAGATGGGTGTGGCTGGATATAACGCCGCGCCATAGCCGCTGAGATTCTGGCTCAAAAAGGAAGAAAGGAGAGAACCCTATGAGTAAAAAACATCCATCCGCATGGGATCCGGCTATTATGCTGCTGAATATTCTGGTCTCTGCCATCGGCGCGATTGTCGGCCTTGAGCTGATTGCCAGGCTGGGAATCAGTACCAATACTTCTATCATCGGCGCGCTGTTTGCCATCATCATCGCCAGGATACCGCTGAAGATGTTTCAAAAATTCAGGGACATCAACACCCAGAATTTAGTTCAGACTGCAATGTCGGGCGCAACCTTCGCGGCCTCTAACGGAATTTTCTTATCCATCGGAATCCCCTTTGTTCTTGGCAGAACCGACCTTGTGGTCCCGATGCTGATTGGCGCCGCCCTGGCCGTGATTATCGATGCCACCATTCTGTACAAGGTGTTTGACACGGAAATGTTCCCCGCTAAGGAGGCGTGGGCCCCAGGAATCGCGGCCGCCGAAGCGATGCTGGCCGTTGCAGAGAAGGGAAAGAATTCCATTATCCTCATGCTTGGCATGGCGGGCGGAATTGTGGGCAAATTCTTTGGTATCCCCACGGATATTCTGGGTGTGGGCTGGATCGGAAATATGTGGGCCCTTGGCGCGTTCGGCGCCGGCCTTCTGGTCTGTGAGTACAGCCCCAAGCTGCTCAATATTACCATTGGCGACTACTATATCCCCCATGGCGTCATGATTGGTGCGGGGTTTGTCGCCCTGATTCAGATGGTTCTGATCCTGCAAAAGAAGAGCAGAAAGGAGCGGGAAGAAGCGGCGGCGGGAGAGACAAAGGAAAAAACGGAATTTACCAGAAGTCTGAAGAGTATGAGGCTCTCTCTTGCCCAGGGCTTCGGCGCCTATATTGTAGTGGCGGTCATTATGGCGGTTATGTGCGGCTTCTCCGCGGATATGAATCCTGTTATGTTTGTCTGGTGGATTATCTTTGCCGCCCTGTCTGCCATTATCTCGGAGCTGATTGTGGGCATTTCCGCCATGCACTCCGGCTGGTTCCCCGCATTCGCCACCGCGTTTATCTTTTTGATCCTCGGTATGCTGTTTGGCTTCCCGCCCGCCCAGCTGGCGATTCTGGTCGGCTTTACTTCGGCCACGGGCCCCGCCTTTGCTGATATGGCCTATGACCTGAAATCCGGCTATATCGTAAGAGGGAACGGCGAAGATGTGGAATTTGAGATGACCGGAAGAAAACAGCAGTATATTGCCAAAATGGTCAGCGCGGTTGTGGCAATTCTGGTTGTAGTATTTACCTACAAGGTCTACTTCGCCAACGGCATGTTCGCGCCGGTGGATAAGGTTTATGTCGCCACCATTGACGCTGGCACCAATGCACAGGTCGCTAAAAATTTGATCATCTGGGCCATTCCTGGCGCGCTGCTCCAGGCAATCGGCGGGTCTGGAAGGCAGATGGGCGTTCTTTTCGCAACAGGCCTTTTGATCGGCTCTCCTATGGCGGGCCTTACAGTGATGATCGGTCTTCTCATCCGGTATGTCGTCGTCAAAAAGTACGGAGACGCGGGGCAGAGCAAGCTGTATATCCTGGGCGCGGGATTTATCACAGGCGCAGCGCTCTACAGCTTCTTCAGCTCTACCATGAATTTGGGTAAGAAAATAGGCAAATAAATCTATAATTAAGGAGGAATACATATGGAATACCCTATTGGCATTGAAATGTCCAACAAATATTTGTCCTTTGAGGTAACCAGCGCCGCGCTGAAGCTGGTGCGCGATTTCATGCTGGTGAAAGAGGGCGAAAACGTCGTCATCACAGCTGACACCTCCGCCGACTTCCGGGTGGTGGAGGCGGTGGCGGGGGCGGCCTACTCCGTCGGAGCAAACCCGGTCATCATCCACTACCCCACCTCCGGAAAGGCCTTTGAGGAACCCATCCGTCCTGTGGCCGACGCCGTGGAGCACGCGGACGTATGGATTGAGCTGGCCTATTACTGCTCGATGCACACCCCCTGCTTCAAGAAGGCCCTGGAAAACGGGGCGCGGTTCACCTGTCTCAACGGCATGGACGTCATCATGCTGGTGAACACCGTCGGGCGCGTGGACTACGACGTCCTCATTGAATTTGGCGAATACCTCACCGACAAGGTCCACCGCTCCAATGAGGTGATTGTCCTGGACAAAAACGGCACCAATTTGACCGGCTACAACCAGGGCCGGGGGGTGAAGCACTCCGGCCAGAGGGCGACCAAGAAGGGTTATCCCGTAATGCTGGGCGGACAGGTCAGCTGGTGCCCGGTGGAGGAGACCATCAACGGAAAGCTGATCTTCGACTCCGCCCTGTTCCCCCCCGATTCTCTCGGCCTGCTGCACAGCAATGTGGAGCTGACCCTGGAAAAGGGCATTGTGACTAAAATTGAGGGCGGCAAGGACGCGGAAATCTTTGAAAAGTGGCTGGCCAAATTCAATGACGAGAATATGTACCGCCTGGCCCACTACTCCATCGGCTTTAACCCCGGCGTCACCAAGCCCACCGGGCGTATCGTGGAGGACGAGCGGCTCTTCGGCTGCATCGAGATGGGCATCGGGAGCCAGGGGGCCAGCCTGATGGGGGCCTGCTGGGACGCCGCCGCCCACACCGACGGGATTGTGTCCAAGCCCACAATCCTCCTGGACGGGGAGAAGCTGGAGGAAAACGGGATCTATGTGGACCCGGAGTCCAGAAAGTTCTGCAAGGCGCTGGGCGTCGCGGGGTATTGATAAATTCTTGCGTCAGAGCGGGAAAAGGACATTTCGGAAAAGTCTCTGTCGAAAGGGGGCCGCAGACCTTGTGCGGCCCCCTTTCCCAAAACTAAATTGAAAAGAGGAGGATATTTATGGCGCAAAAGGAGCAGCAGCGGGAGCGTCTGCTGTCCCTTTTCCAGAAGGTCTGTTCTATTCCCAGACAGACCGGAGATGAGGAAGGGATCAGCCGTTTTCTGATGGAATTTGCCCGGGCCAGAGGGCTTGCGGCGGAGCGGGACAGCCACAATAACGTCCTGATCCGAAAGCCAAGCGCCATTCCGGGCTACCGCGGGCCCGTGGTCATGGTCCAGGGGCACATGGATATGGTGTATGAAAAGGCGTCAGGGAGCACCCACCGGTATGAGGATGGTATCCGCGTTGTGGCGCAGGACGGCTATTTAATGTCCGCCGGACAGACCTCTCTGGGGGCGGATAACGGCCTGGCTGTGGCATATGTTCTCGATCTTCTGGAGCGGGAGGATTTACAGCTCCCCAGCCTGGAATGCCTCATCACCACCGGCGAGGAGGTGGGACTGGAGGGGGTAAAGAACCTGGAGCTGACAGGGGTTGAGAGCACCTATTTAATCAATCTGGACGCGGAGGAGGAGGGCGTCTTTTTCACAAGCTGCGCCGGCGGCGTGCGGACTGACCTGTCGCTTCCCCTGGAGTACAGAACCGCCGTTGAGGAGACTGGGATTACGCTGAGGCTGAAGGGCCTGAGCGGAGGGCATTCCGGCCTTGACATCGCCCTGGGAAGGGCTAACGCTATTAAGCTTCTTGGGAAAATCCTCCGCCGGGTATCGCCAATGGCCCGTATTTCTTATTTGGAGAGCCCCGGAAAGGCCAACGCCATTGCCTCAAAGGGCGTTATCTGTATGCACACGTCCAAGAGCGGGAAGGATGGGCTTCTCAGGCAGCTGGAGAGCCTGAAGGATGATTTTAGCCGGGAATTCGGCGAATGGGAAACGGTTGATTTTGAAATATCAGTGGAAGAAGGGGCCAAAGAAACCGCTGTGCTGACGGAAAAAACGGTTCAGGCCATTATTCAGGCCATTACATTTCTGCCTTACGGTGTCATCAGCCGCACCCGTGAAAATTTGGAGATGGTTCAGACCTCTTCTAATATTGGAGATATGACCATCCGCGGCGGCCGGCTTGTGTTTTTGTGCTCCAGCCGGAGCTCCGTAAAGCATGAGAAGGAAGCGCTCAAAGAGTATATGCAGATCTTGGCCGAGACCTTGGGGATGGAGTGGGAATTTCATGGGGATTATCCCCAATGGGAGTATAAGCGGGACTCCAGGCTCCGGGAGATATGTCAGAGAGTGTACCGCCGGTATGCGGGAAAAGAGGCGGTGTTTACAGGCATTCACGCCGGGATTGAGTGCGGCTACCTCTCGGAGAAGTTCGGGTCTCATATTGATATGATCTCCTGCGGAGCGAATCTCTACGATGTCCATACGCCAAGAGAACGGGCGGATTTGGAGTCCTTTTATCGGATGGAGGAAATTCTGATTCAGATTTTGGAGGAGATTTCAAAAGAGAGCGTACTCTTTCGGCAGGGGGAAAGTGTAGGGTGATATGCTCCGTCAATAAATTGTCAACCACCGCGCCGCAGGCCAGTTTCATAATCCATACCGTTTCCGGTACTTCAGCAGCAGCGCCGCCGCCATGACGGTTCCCAGCAGCTCGGCCACAGGCGTCGCCAGCCACACGCCGGTTACGCCCCCCAGCAGGACGGGCATGAGCTGAATGCTGGCAACGGTGAACAGGAACGACCGGGAGAAGGCCAGCACGGCGGATACCACGCCGTTGGACAGGGCGGTAAACATCCCGCTGGCAAAGACGTTCAGCCCCACGAACAGCAGCGCGATGGAGCACAGGCGGTTGCCCGTCACCGCCAGCTCATACACCGGACTGTCCGGCCGGGTGAAGATGCCCACCAGGGGGACGGTGGCCAGAACGGAGACCGCCGTACAGAGGACGGACGCCCCGACGATGAATTTGACGCTGAACCCCACCAGCTTCTTCAGCTTCTCGTGGTTCTGCTCCCCGTGGTAATAGGAGATCATGGGGGCCACACCGTAGGAGTAGCCGATGAACAGGGCGCTGACGAACATAAGTACATACATGATGATGGTGATGGCCGCCACGCCGTCCTCGCCCACATATTTCAGCATCGCCAGGTTAAACAGCAGGGTGGTGATGCCGGACACCAGGGAGGTGGCCAGCTCCGACATGCCGTTGGTGGAGGCGTGGAACAGTACCCCGCCCCGGAACACCGGCTTTTCAAAGTGAAGCAGGTTTTCCTTCTTTCGGAACACCAGAAAGCCCACCACGGCGGTGATGGAATAGCCCAGGCCGGTGGCGACAGCCGCCCCCTGGATGCCCAGGTCGAACAGAGCAATCAGAACATAGTCCAGGATGATATTGGTCACGCCCCCCGCCACCGTGCAGATCAGGGACAGAGTGGATTTATCGGCGGCAATCAGGTAGAGGGAGAAGTTATACATCAGCAGGATGGGGATGGTGAACAGCAGATAGTTGCTCAGGTAGGTGCGGCAGTAGCCGAACACCGCCGGGGAGAGGCCCATGGTACCCAGCAGGGTGTCCATCAGGGTATAGCCCAGCACCATCATCACCGCGCCCACCACGGCGTTGGTGAGGATCAGCAGAGTAAAATCCTGCCGGGCCTCCTGTTCCCTGTGCTCCCCCATTTTTTTCATCACCACGGCGCTGCCGCCGGTGGCCAGCATTCCGGAGATGGCCGTGATGAGAGCAATGGCCGGGGCGGTGAGGTTGATGGCGGACAGGGCCTCCATGCCAATCAGGTTAGAGACAAACAGCCCATCCACCATGGTGTAGAAGGTGTTGAAC
>JAAWEX010000068.1 GCA_022794495.1 Lawsonibacter sp.
CTCCAGCGAGTGGAACACCTTCTCCACCGTGGTCATGCCCATGATCAAGCCGGGCATCGGCGCCCTGGCCATCTTCACCTTCATCAACTGCTGGAACGATTACTTCATGCAGCTGGTCATGCTGGACGCCAACAACGTGTATACCATCCCCCTGGGCATTGCCACCCTCCAGGCGGAGACCTCCACTGACATCGGCCTGCTGATGGCGGGCGCGGCTATGGCCTCGGTGCCCATTATCATCGTCTTCCTGATTTTCCAGAAGTACTTCACGCAGGGCATCGCCATGGGTGCGGTCAAGGGATAAGAATTTCAATTATTGAGGTGCAGATATATGAAAGATTTTTCCAAATATCAGGGGATTATTCCCGCCTTCTACGCCTGCTATGACAAAGAGGGCAGGGTGGATGCCCAGGCCGTTCGGGCTCTGGCCAAATATCTGCTGGATAAGGGGGTCAAGGGCCTGTATGTGGGCGGCTCCTCCGGCGAGTGCATCTACCAGAGCGTGGCTGAGCGGAAGGAGACCCTGGAGGCCGTGATGGCCGAGGTGGGCGGCAAGCTGACCATCATCGCCCACGTGGCCTGCAACAACACCGCCGACAGCCGGGAGCTGGCCGCCCACGCCGAGAGCCTGGGGGTGGACGCCATTGCCGCCATCCCGCCCATCTACTTCCACCTGCCTCCCAAGGGCATTGCCAAGTACTGGAACGATATTTCCGCCGCCGCGCCCAACACCGACTTCATCATCTACAACATCCCTCAGCTGGCCGGGGTGGCCCTGTCCGTCCCCCTGCTTCAGGAGATGCTGAAAAATCCACGGGTCATCGGGGTGAAGAACTCCTCGATGCCCGTCCAGGATATCCAGATGTGGCGCGACGAGGGGGCGGTGGTGTTCAACGGCCCCGACGAGCAGCTCCTCAGCGGCCTGGCCGCCGGAGCCATCGGCGGCATCGGCGGCACCTACGCCGCCATGCCCGAGCTGTATCTGGAGATTCTCCGCTGCTTCCAGGCCGGCGAGCTGGCCAAGGGCCGCGAGGTCCAGAACGAGTGCTGCCGCATCATCTATAAGATGTGCTCCACCCAGGGCAACATGTACGCCGTCATTAAGGAGATTATCCGCCTCCAGGGCGGCCCCGATGTGGGAAGCGTCCGCGCGCCCCTGCTGGAGCTGGAGGACGGCGACCAACCCATCGTGGTGGAGGCCCGGGAGATGATTAAGGCTGCCATCGGGAAATACTGCGCATAAGGGCGGAGGAGCCCTGCCTGCCGCTGCTGAAAACCAGAATTCCCCGGCCTGCGCCGGGGAATTTTTGTCCCCTGGGGGCTGCTTGAGGGCGGAATGCCCTTGTATTTTTTGAGAAAATATCGTATGATAAGGACAGAAAGGCCCGCTTGTGTCAGCGGGGCGGTAATTGGATAAAGGAGGCTATTGCATGGAAGAGAAGAGGATGATAAAGGTCACCGTGGACGGCGCGGAGTACGCCTATCCCCAGGGCACGCCCTACCGGACCATAGCGGCGGACTTTCAGGACCGTTATCCCTGCGACATTCTGCTGGTCAACCGGGATGGGAAGCTGTGTGAGCTGCACAAGGTCCTGGACCGGGACTGCGCCCTGAGGATGGTCACCGCCCAGGACAAGCCCGGCATCCAGACCTATGAGCGCAGCGCGGTTTTTTTGATGCTCAAGGCCTTCTACGACGTGGCCGGACGGGAGAATGTAGAGCGTGTCAGTGTGGAGTATTCGTTAAGCAGCGCCATTTTCATCCTGGCAAAGGGCAGCTTTATGCTGGACCAGGCTCTGCTGGACCGGGTGGAGGCGCGGATGCGGGAGCTGTCCGCCGCAGCGAAGCCCATCGAAAAGCAGTCTATCAGCACCGACGACGCTGTGGAGCTCTTCCGCCAGGCCGGGCTGGTCCACAAGGCCCAGCTGCTCAGCTTCCGGATCAATTCCCGGGTCAATGTCTACTCTTTGGACGGCTTTGTGGACTACTTCTACGGCTACATGGTGCCCGATACCAGTTATATCAGATGCTTTGGCCTGGAGCTGTATGAAAACGGGTTTGTCCTGCGCCTGCCCACCCAGCGGGACCCCAACCGCCTGGGGGACTTCCGCCCCTCTCACAAGGTGTTCCAGGAGCTCGGGCAGTCCACCCTGCGCTCCCAGGCCCTGAATGCCTCCAATGTGGCGGAGCTGAACACTGCCATCGCCCAGGGGGGCGCCACCCCGCTGATTCTGGCCCACGAGGCCATGATGGAGAAGAAAATCGGCGACATCGCCGCCGAGATTGCCGGGAGGAAGGAGGTCCGCTTCGTCATGATTGCCGGGCCCTCCTCCTCAGGTAAAACCACCTTCTCTCACCGGCTTTGCACCCAACTGCGGGCTTGCGGACTGCGGCCCTACCCCATCGCAACCGACAACTATTTTGTAAACCGGGACAAGACCCCCCGGGACGAGAACGGCAACTACGACTTCGAGGGCCTGGGGGCTATGGATGTGGAGCAGTTCAACAGGGACATGGTCCGGCTGCTGGACGGCGAGACGGTAGAGCTGCCTACCTTCAACTTTAAAAAGGGGATGCGGGAGTATAACGGCAATTTTCTTACCCTGGGGGAGGGGGACGTTCTGGTTATCGAGGGCATCCACTGCCTCAACGACCAGTTTACCCACTCCCTGCCGAAGCAGAGCAAGTACAAGATCTATATCAGCTGCCTGACCACCCTGAACATTGACGACCACAACCGCATCCCTACCACTGACGCCCGGCTCCTGCGGCGCATCGAGCGGGACGCCAGGACCCGGGGCCACAGCGCCCAGGCCACCATTAAAATGTGGCCCTCTGTCCGGCGGGGGGAGGAGAACAACATCTTCCCCTTCCAGGACAGCGCGGACATGATCTTCAACTCGGCCCTGATCTATGAGACCGCCCTGCTCAAGCCCTACGTCCAGCCCCTGCTCTTCGGCGTCCCCCGGGACAGCGAGGAGTATATCGAGGCCAAGCGGCTGCTGAAGTTTTTAAACTATTTCCTGTCCATCCCCGCGGACGACGTGCCTAAGACCTCCCTCATGCGGGAATTCATCGGCGGAGGCTGTTACCAGACCTGATCCAATGCTAAAGAGACAAAAACCGCTTAAATCGTCAGATTTAAGCGGTTTTTCTTATGCCGCGAGTCCCTCTTTATAGACAAAGCGCTTTTTAAAGATCAAGAATTCCTCTAAATCCATCAGGATGTGGTACAGCACCGCCCGATTTTCAAACTCCTCCCGGCTGACGGGCAGGGGCTCCTGCTTCATCCGCTGAAAAATCTCCTCCAAGAACTTGAGCTGGGGAATCGGATCGTTCAGCTCGGTTACGTACTGATTCAGGTAGCGGATATACTCCACCACCACCTTGGCCTGATCGGGCACATTTTTGATCTTCTGCATCTCGTAGTGGAGGTTGTGGAGAATATGGCACTGGTCCAGCCGCATGGCGAAGTACCGGGCGTAGTAGGAGGCGTCCTGATCGTAGGTGTTGCCCTCATACTCATAGGCGTCGGCCATCAGCTCCTGGAGCTTGGCCTCCAGGGCAACCACATCGGCCCAGACGTCTCGGGTGGAGGCCTGGGAGAGGTAGTCGGCCACCGCCGTCAGCAGGCTCTGCATCTGGCTCTCCACCCACTGGATGCTCTGCGCGAAGTCCTTTTTCTGGCTTTGAATATCATGGAACTGGTTTAGTATGGTGGCAAAGGTGATGCCTATGGTCACCAGCAGGAACTCATTAAAGAAAAATTGGGGAGAGAAGTCTTGAGTCATCAAAAAGTGGGTTCCGATGACCGCGTTGGTGGAGATGGTGGCCTGCCAGCCCAGCAGGTCGCAGATAAGCGCCACCAGAAAGACAAACAGGCCGTAAGCGATCCAGTCGCTTTGGATGGGGAGAAAGGTGACCGAGGTAACCAGCATGACCAGCACGAAGGTAATCAGCCGGGTCACGGACAGCTTTAGAGTGCCCTTTCTGGTGGTGGCCAGGGTTAAGAGCGTGACAATCCCGGCGGCGGAGGCGTACTGAAGCTGAAGCAGGTTGGCCGTGTAGATAGCCATGCTGCTCCCAAGGGCAATCTTCAGAGCGTATAGAAGCGCTTTTTTCAGCCTCATTGTCCTTGACATTCTGTTCACCTCGGCGGGTAACTGTGCGGTATGCTGGGCTTCAGAATAAAAATTCCCCGAATATATGACAAGATATCTCCATTATAAGGCTGGACGCCGGGGCTGTCAATCGCCGGGGATGGAGAAAAACGGCGCCGGCCACCCGGCGGGGATGCCCGCGCCCGGATCCAGTTCATCAAAGTGGGCCGCCATGCTGAAAATTTAGACACCGGGTTTTATATGTCTATTGAAGAAACTGCGTCCTCCTATTAAAATCGGCCTTAATCAAAGGCTCAGCCGGTGCAGGACGCCGGCGGCCAACAGCTTATAGGAGGAATGATTTATGGTGAGGCGGAACAAGAGGACGTTAGCGCTGGCAATGGCCCTGCTGACCGGGGTGAGCTGCGTGATTCCTGCCGCCGCGGCCCCCATCGGCAGCGGAGTAGCTCCCGCCTATGACGAGGCCTACTACGCCACGCTGGACTACTACGGCAACCTGGTAGAGGGCAGCGTGGTGAAGAGCTACAGCCTGAACGGCGCGGATGCCGTCACGGACTACGGCGTCTACGACGAGGTGGTCAACCTCACGGATGGCACGCCTGTCACGCTAAAAGAGGGCAGCGCGGATTTTCACTTTGACCAGTCCCCCAGTCACTTCTACTTTGAGGGCAAAACCGCCAAGCCCTTCCAGGACCTGCCCTGGACCGTCACCCTGCGGTATACCCTCAACGGCGTGCCCGTCCAGGCTGAGGAGCTGGCGGGGCAGAAGGGCGTGGTGGAGATCCAGCTGGACGTTGTCCCCAACGGAAATGCCAGCGCTTACGCCCGGTACAACTATACCCTGGAGGCAATGGCCCTCTTCAACGAGGACGACATCCTTTCGCTGGAGGCCGAGGGGGCCCAGGTGCAGCTGGTGGGCAACCTGCGCACCGTCCTCTTCCTGGCCCTGCCCGGTGAGGAGCGCCACTTTACCATCCGGGTAGGCAGCAATGACTTCTCCTTTGGGGGCATGACCATCCTGATGGTGCCCGCCACCCTGGCCCAGCTGGAGGAGATTGCCAAGCTGAGCCAGCGCAAGGATGACCTGGAGGAGGACTACCGGGCTCTGTCCGGCAGCCTGGACGCCCTGCTGGACGCCATGAACGAGATACAAAACGGCCTGTACGCCTCTGCCAGCGGGCTGGATGAGCTGAACGCGGCCCGGGGAACCATCTCACGGGGCAAGGGGCAGATTTACAGCGACGCAGGGGCGCTGCGAGGAGATCTGTCCAACATCGCCGACCTGCTGGAGCCGGTGGAGCAGCGGACGCTGGCCCTCAGCCAAACCATCACCGGCTCCAAGGCGGTGCTGGAGAGCATGACCGACACGGCGGTATCCCTGCGGGGGCAGCTGGAGGACCTGGAAAAGGCTCTGTCCGGCCTGGAGGACGGCTCCAGCGACGTGCGGCAGGTGGTCCGGGGGCTGGCTGACATGAAAAGCAGCCTGCGCTCCCTCCAACGGGCCCTGGGCGACACCCAGATCGGGGGCAGCTCCAGCGGCGACCGGAACACGCCCAAGCTGAAGGAGAAGGTGGATAAGACCAAGCAGGTGGGCAGCGCCTATGAGGAGTCCGACCAGATCGAATTTATGGGAAAGATGCTGGAGCTCCAGGGAAAGGACCCGGAGACAGTGGCGGGTCTGAAGACACTGGCCGGCCTGACCCAGGAGCAGGCGGAGGCCGCAGGGAAGCTTAGCGAGTGGCAGCTGGCCCAAGGGGCAAAGCAGCAGACTGACGCCATGTTTGCGGCCAAGGGGCAGATCAGCTTTCAGGAGTTCTGCGGGGCGCTCCCGGGCGTGGATGACAAAACGGCCAAGCAGATGAGCGACCTGTGGACCGTCTATAACAGCGGGAAGGCGGGACAGGCGATGGCGGCAGAGGATGGGGAGCCGTCCGCAGCCCAGCCTGACCCCGTGGAGTCCAGCGGGACGGAGCCCCAGGCGCCGGAGGGCTCGGACCCGGCGGATTTCCAGAATGCGGCGCCGGCGGAGGATGCCGCCGCCCAGGGGGCTGAAGGGGACCAGCCTGCCGCCCTCCACGCCGGAAATGGGGTGCTGGCCGCCGCCCTGGCCGCCAGCGGGCTGTATATCGACAATATAGCCGCCAGTGATCTGAGCACCCCGTCCGCTGATCCCGCACTTGATCCTGCTGCCGAGGACGGCGGCAGCGTGGGCGGCGCGGCGGTGGACCTGATTGTGGACGGCCTGGACAACGCCATGAACCAGGCCAACGACCGGCTTAACGCCATTCAGAGCCAGCTGAACAGTACCATCAACGGCATTACCCGCCCCACAGGACGGGTGGTGGGCGAGCTGGCTGACCTGTGCGGCGACGTGGACGATCTGGTGGACCTGATCGACAGCGCCGAGGACATGTCCGCCGCCCTGCGCCAGTCCTCGGAAAAGCTCCGGAGCATACTGGGTGAGGTGGACGCCCTGCGGGTCCTGCTCAATGAGTATGAGCCCGTGCTCCAGGAGGGGGTGGCCAATGTAGGGAGCCTGAGCACCTCCGCCGTTACCGCCCTCCGGGACCTGGAGACCCTGCTGGCCGACTCCGAAGCCCTGATGAAGACCTCGGGCAATCAGCTGGACAACGGCACCCGCCAGGCCCTCCAGGGGCTGTCCGCCACCCTGCGGCAGACCGCCAAGGCGATGGCGGCCACCGGCGACGTGCGGGCGGCCAAGGCTACGATCAATACCATCATTGAGGACACCTGGCATGAGTACACCGGCGATATAAACAACATCCTGATGATGGACGCCGGGACCCAGGCCGTCTCGCTCACCGACAGCCGCAATCCTGCCCCCTCCAGCGTTCAGGTTTTGATCCGCACCCAGGAGATCAAGGCGGAGGAGCCCACTGCGGTGCAGCTGGCCGCGGCCGCCCAGGAGAAGACCACCTTCTGGCAGCGGGTGGCCCAGATGTTCCAGGATTTCTGGAGAGCGGTTACCGGTATATTCCATTGAAAGGAGCGGACCCCCTATGGTGGAAAAAATCGCCCATAAACTGACCCGAAAGCCTAAGCTGGTGGCCCTGATCGCGGTGCTGCTGCTGATTCCATCCGCCTTGGGCTATGTCGGCACCCGGGTCAACTACGATATCCTCACCTACCTGCCTCAGGACCTGGAGTCTTCCCAGGGAGAGCGGCTGCTGGAGGAGCCCTTCCACATGGCGGCCACCAGTATGCTCATCGTGGAGGATATGCCCGCCGCTTACACCAACGACCTGATTTACGCCATCCAGCAGGTGCCCAACGTGTCCAACGCCCTTTGGCTGTCCAACGTGGTGGGCATCCAGATTCCTGTGGACTTCATCCCCGCCAGCATGCGGGAGATGTTCTACGCCGGCGAGGCCACCATGATGATTATCCAGTATGACAAGTCAGGGGCCGACGAGGCCACCATGGAGGCCATCCAGGCCGTTCGGGATATCTGCAATGAGAAATGCTTTTTGGCCGGCTTCTCCGTGGTCATTAAGGACACCAAAGACCTTGTAGATCGGGAGCTGCCCGTCTATGTGGCCCTTGCGGTGGTGCTCTCCCTCGCTGCCATGTCCCTGACCATGGAATCAGTGGTGCTGCCCTTCGTGTTTCTGGCCAGCATCGGCATGGCTATTATCTACAACTTTGGCTCAAATATCATGCTGGGGCAGATATCCTATATCACCAAGGCCATCGCTGCCGTCCTTCAGCTGGGGGTTACTATGGATTACTCCATTTTTCTCTACCACCGCTATCTGGAGGAGAAGGGCCGCTATGAGGACCAGCGGGACGCCATGACCCAGGCCATTGTGGCCGCCTTCACCTCGCTGTCCGGCTCCAGCCTGACCACCATCGCCGGCTTTATCGCCCTGTGCTTTATGCGCCTCACCCTGGGCCGGGACATCGGCATCGTCATGGCCAAGGGGGTGGTGCTGGGGGTGGCCACCGTCATCCTGGTGCTGCCCGCCCTGCTGCTCCTCTTTGATAAGCAGATTGAAAAGCACAAGCACCGCAGCCTGCTGCCCGACTTCACCGGCGTCAACCGCTGGGTGGTGAAACACCGCCGGTGGTTCGTGGCCCTGTTTCTGCTCCTCTTCCCACCGGCCCTCTACGCCCAGTCCCACGCCGGGGTGTATTACAAGCTGGATGAGGCCTTGCCCCAGGATATGGCCTCCATCGTGGCCAATAACAAGCTGAAGGACGAGTTTGACATGGCGACCTCTCACTTTGCCCTCCTCAGCGACAGCCTGCCCGCCACCGATATGAACCAGATGGAGGCGGAGCTGGGAGCGGTGGAGGGGGTCACCTCGGTCCTGACCTACCACTCCCTGCTGGGCGGAGGCATCCCGGACTTTTTTGTCCCGGAGGACGTGCGGGATATGCTGAAGCAGGAGGGCTGGCAGATAATGATGATTAACTCGGAGTACGCCACCGCCTCTGACCAGGTGTCCGCCCAGCTGAAGGAGATTGGCGCCGTCATTAAGTCCTATGACCCCGGCGCACTGATTACCGGCGAGGCCGCGCTCACTGATGATCTGATCGCTACCTCAGCGGTGGACTTTCAGGTGACCAACTACATCTCCATCGCCGCCATCCTACTGATTGTGGCTTGGGTATTCCGGTCGGCATCCATGCCGGTGGTGCTGGTGGCGGCCATCGAGCTGGCCATCTTTATCAACCAGGGCATCCCCTATTTCACCGGTACGGTGATTCCCTTTGTCTCGCCCACCATCATCGGGTGCGTTCAGCTGGGGGCTACGGTGGATTACGCCATCCTGCTGGCCACCCGCTTCCGGGAGGAGCTGCGGGCCGGGAAGGACCGGGTGGAGGCCATCACCATCGCTGCCACCGCCTCTGACGGCTCCATCATCACCAGCTCCCTGGTCATGTTCTGCGCCACCCTGGGGGTGGGGCTCATCTCCGAGATCGAAATCATCAGCTCCATCTGCACCATGCTGGCCCGGGGCGCCCTCATCTCCGCCCTGGTGAGCATCTTCCTGATGCCGCCGGTGCTGTGCGTATGCGAGCCGCTGTTCCAAAAAACCAGCCTCGGCTGGCGGGAGGAACGGCCCTTGAAGGTGAGACGGGTCCCCCATAAGGCGGAGGCCCTGTGACAAACACCCCCGCGCCCAGGCGGGCGCGGGGGCTCCAATCAGATTACACCGTTCCGCTCCGCCGGAGGACTTCCCCCTCCCAGCCCCGTTTCAGCTGGTAGATGCGGTGGAAATAGGCGGAGATGTCGTCCTTCATGCCGCCGTTCAGCCAGTCGATGATATTGCCGAAGCACTCGCACTTGTGGTAGCGGATAATCATATCCTTGTCCCCGGCATCCACTGGGCGGCCGGCGAAGTCGGCCTCTACGTAGGTCCTGACCACATATTCACATACGTCCATGAGGTAGCGCTCAAAGACGTCCCGGCTCAGCGAGTTGTAGATATGCAGCACCGCCCGGCGGTTTTTCAGCACAAACTCCGCCGCCGCGTCGAAGCAGTCCTCTAAGGAGTCCACACTGGGGTGGTCCTGAATCAGCTCCTGGACCCGCTCGGCGATGATCTCCTCCAGCAGGGCGGGCAGGTCCTGGAAGTGGTAGTAAAAGGAGTTTCGGTTGATTCCGCAGGCCTCTACAATGTCCTTGACGGTGATCCGGCTGAAGGGCCGCTCGTCCAGAAGAGAAAGAAAGGTGTCCTTAATGGCTTTTTTCGTGAAATTCGGCATAGACAGTTCCTCCTGCCCCATTGTATGCGGGGGCCGCGGCCGTTATGGGATAATAATTTAGTATATCATATTTTTTCTCCCATTGGAACACCTGCCCCGGAAAAAGGGCGCAAAGCGCCCTCATTTCCATTAAATGTATGCAAACGTCCCACTTTGGGGCGTTTTTTGTGGTTGGTAGAGGGATACCTCATCCGCCCCAGTGTGCGCACTGGGGCACCTTCCCCTAAAGGGGAAGGCTTAGGGAGGTCAAATCGGCCAAAACGAAAGAAAA
>JAAWEX010000069.1 GCA_022794495.1 Lawsonibacter sp.
CGCAAGGGCGTGCGGGTTCGACTCCCGCCTCGCGCACCAACTTGCATTGACAAAAAAGATGCAGGCAAAAATCCCGCACTTCGGTGCGGGATTTTTGCATATGAAATCAAAATTCAAAGCCATTAAGAACAATTTTCTCGCGTTTAAAAAATCAGGGGCGTAAAATAAAATAACGCGCCGGAGATGTAAATTCGCCGGATTTGGGGGTTCGGGAAATACGCATGACTCGAACTCCCAAGCACTTAAAACAACGAACAGGCCGTCCAAGCCCGAGCGGCATTATGGGCGGCCTGTTCAAGGTGGAATCCATGCTGCCTTGGAGGTGGAGTAATGAAACGGCAAAAAACGCTGATCCAATATTTTCAGTGGTATCTGCCAGAGGATGCTGCCCACTGGAGGCGGACCGCGGCGGACGCGGAGCATCTGTCCGCGTTGGGTTATACCGGCGTGTGGCTGCCGCCCGCCTATAAGGGGGCGGGCGGCATGGCAGATGTGGGCTACGGCGTCTACGATCTGTACGACCTGGGAGAATTTGACCAGAAGGGCTCTGTCCCCACCAAGTACGGCACGAAGGCGGAGTACATAACCGCGATCCGCGCGCTCCAGAAAGCCGGACTAGAGGTTTTCAGCGACATGGTGCTCAATCACCGAATGGGCGCGGATTACCGGGAGAGGGTCATGGCAGAGCAGTGCCTGGCAACGGACCGGGAGCAGAGTGCCGGCGTGGAGAAACGGATCACGGCCTGGACCAAATTTACCTTTCCTGGCCGGGCGGGCCAGTACTCCGGCTTCCAGTGGAACCATACCCATTTCAACGGGGTGGACTGGGATGACGGGGAGCAGGAGAGCCAGATCTGGCTCTTGAACGGCAAAGAGTGGGAGGACGAGGTGGACCAGGAGAACGGCAACTTCGACTACCTGATGGGGGCCAATCTGGATATGGGCAACCTGGCGGTGATTGAGGAGCTGGACCGCTGGGGGCTTTGGTATCTGGAGACGACCGGAGTGGACGGGTTCCGCCTGGACGCTGTGAAGCATATCCGCTTTACCTTCTTTACCCACTGGCTGGAGGAGCTGCGGCAGAAGACCGGGAAGGAGCTGTGGTCGGTAGGAGAGTATTGGCAGACGGATATTCTGGCCCTGACCAATTTTCTGGACCGGAGCGGCAACATCATGTGCCTGTTCGATGTGCCCCTGCACTTCAAGTTTGTAAAGGCCTCTTCCTCTTTTGGCGGCTTTGATATGCGGACTTTGTTCCAGGGGACCTTGGTGGACGCCCGGCCGCAGCGGGCGGTGACCTTTGTGGATAATCACGACACCCAGCCGGGACAGGCGCTTCAATCCTGGGTTCAGGAGTGGTTCAAGCCACTGGCTTATGCGCTGATTCTCCTGCGGCAGGACGGCACCCCCTGCGTCTTTTATGGGGACCAGTACGGCATTCCCCACGACGGTATCCAGCCAGTGAAGGGTCTGGAGCTTCTGCTCCAGGCCCGGCAGGAGCGGGCCTGGGGGGAACAGACCGACTATTTTGACCACCCCAACGTGGTGGGCTGGGTCCGTTCCGGCGACGAGGAGCACCCCGATTCCGGCTTGGCCGTGCTGTTGAGCGACGGAGACGGCGGTGAAAAAAATATGTGCATGGGAGTTCAGTTTGCAGAACATATCTTTGTGGACCTGCTGGGCAATCAGGAGGGAGAGGTCACCTTGGACAAAAGTGGTTGCGGAGTATTCCGCTGCGGCGGCGGTTCCGTGTCAGTTTGGGTGCCGAAGAAAGCCATGTAGCGGCACATTCGAGAGGCTGGGCAGCATGGCTGGTCAAAGCTGAACGCCAACAGAAAGCCGCCGCCAGTGCTCACCTGGAAATCTCCCTCGACTTCATGGATGAAGTATGTCATGCCAGGAAGCATAATAACGGTCTGGAGTGTGCAGCGGATGACAAAAATCCGATTTGCCTGTCACAACAGAATGTGCTGAGTTGTACACAGTCATACACATTTTCCCCCCTGATCCGCATATACTGATATGTATATCACAAAATTTCATTTACACAGGGGAGGAATTGATATGAGCGATGTGAAAGAACTTCCGGCCAAGCCTTTTGTTGGGACTCCGCCTTATGGGGCTGATTTGGACGACCTGATTTTTCAGGGGGAGAGCTGGCTGGCCAGCGACCGGTAGAAGGACGTCTCCAATTTGGAGACGTCCTTTTATTTTTCTGATTCAACTGTTTTTCTTGCCACAATACCCCTGATATGTTAGAATATTAAAATTACCGGAAGCAGAGAGGGGATATGCTTGCTATGTGTGGGCGTCGCCGCCTGCGGCTGCTGGACATCGTCAGGCTGATGCGGCCCAGGCACTATATCAAAAATTTCCTTATTTTTGTCTCGATCACCTTTGACCACAACCTGTTTAACCCCCAGGTGCTGATCCAGGCGCTGCTGGGCTTTGCCGCGTTCTGCCTGCTGTCCTCAACAGTCTACGTCTTTAACGATATCCAGGATGTGGAGGCTGACCGGCAGCACGAGGTCAAGCGGGGGCGGCCCATCGCCTCTGGAGCGGTGTCCATTCCCGCGGCCTGGGCGCTGGCGGCGGCGCTGTTTCTGTGTGCGCTGGCCATTCAGCTGGCGGCCTTTGGGACAAAAGGAAACAGCCTGTTTCTCTTTCTGGCCTATTTTGCGGTCAACCTGGGCTACAGCCTGGGGCTGAAGCATGTGCCCTTCCTGGACATTGTGCTGCTGGTAATGGGCTTTGTTCTGCGGGTGGTTTACGGCGCGGCCATTGTGGGCTCCAGCACCTCCGCCTGGGTCTATCTCACAGTGTTCTCCCTATCCTTCTACCTGGGGCTGGGCAAGCGGCGCAATGAGCTGCTGAGGGCCGGAGGAGATACCAGAAAGGTCCTTCGGTACTATTCCTATGAGTTTTTGGACAAGTTTATGTATATGTGCCTCACCTTGGCTGTTACCTTCTATGCCCTTTGGAGCGCCGACGGCCAGATTACCGCCAAATACGGCACCGATAAGCTGATTTGGACCGTCCCCCTGGTCATCATTATCCTGATGAAGTACAGCGCGGACATCGAGTCCAACTCCTACGGAGATCCGGTGGATGTGGTGATGCATGACAAGGTTTTGCTGGGGCTGGGGGTGCTGTTCGGGCTGACCATCGTGGCCCTGATCTACCTGCCTCAGCGCTAGTCCGGATATGAAAACGAGGTGTCATCAGGTTTATGGAGCATAAGAAAAATCGGTTGGCTGCCGGTATCGCCCTGATGCTGGTCTCCGCCCTGCTCACCTGTGTGGGACAGCTGTGCTGGAAGCTGTCCGCGAGGGAGGATTCCCCGCTGTTTTTGCTGGGCGGCTTCGCCCTGTACGGGTGCGGGGCCCTGCTGATGATGGCGGCGATGCGCTTTGGAGAGCTGTCGGTGCTCCACCCCATGCTGGGCGCGGGCTACATCCTCTCCGTCCTTCTGGGCGCCCTGGTGCTGGGGGAGGAGATGACCGCCGGCAAGCTGCTGGGCATCGCCGTAATTTGCGCCGGGCTGGTGTGCTTGAGCGGGGGGCGGGAGAGATGATCTATCTGGCTGTGTTGGCTATGACCCTCATCGGGGCGATGGGGGCCTTCTTCCTGAAGGCCGGGATGGACAGGGTGGACAGCCTGCCCGCCCTGTTCCGGACCCCTCAAATATACCTTGGGGGCGGCTTTTACCTGGCCGGGGCCGGGCTGAATATCCTCCTGCTGCACCAGCTGGATTACTCTGTCCTCTACCCTATGACCGCCGTGACCTACGTCTGGTCCATGCTGCTGTCCGCCGCCTTTTTGGGGGAGTCCCTCACCAGACGGAAGCTTATTGGCGTGGCTGCGGTTGTGCTGGGTGTGGCAATTCTGTCCCGATAAGGGAAAAGTGTAAACAAATTATGAACCCTATTGCATTTTAGTGGGAGATGCGCTAGAATACGGTTAGCACTCGAAAGTTATGAGTGCTAACCGTATTGTTATCAAAGAAAATTGATATACATGGAGGAATCAAAATCATGGCAAAGAAGCAATTTAAGGCGGAATCCAAGCGGCTGCTGGACCTGATGGTCAACTCTATCTACACCCACAAGGAGATCTTCCTGCGGGAACTCATCTCCAACGCCAGCGATGCGGAGGACAAGCTGGCCTACCGGTCGCTCACCGACGACAGTGTGGCGGTGAAGCGGAAGGACCTGAAAATTACCATTGTGCCCGACAAGGAGAAGCGGATGCTCACCGTGTCAGACAACGGGATCGGTATGTCGAAGGAGGACCTGGAGTCCAACCTGGGCACCATCGCCCGGAGCGGCTCAGGCCAGTTTAAGGCCGGCCTGGCGGAGGACGACAAGGCGGCCGACAAGATTGATGTGATCGGGCAGTTTGGCGTGGGCTTCTACTCCGCCTTTATGGTGGCTGACCATGTCACCGTCATCTCCCGGGCCTGGGACGCTGAGGAGGCCTGGATGTGGCAGTCCGACGGGGCGGACGGCTACACCGTGACCCAGTGCGAAAAGGAGACGCCCGGCACTGACGTCATCATGCATATCAAGGCCAACGCCGATGAGGAGGATTACGACCAGTATCTGGATACCTATAAGTTACAGGAGCTGATTAAGAAATACTCCGATTACATCCGCTACCCCATTGTAATGGAGGTGGAGGACTACCGCCAGAAGGAGAAGCCAGAGGACGCCGGTGAGGACTACAAGCCCGAGTGGGAAACTGTGAAGGAGTGGAAGACCCTCAACTCCATGGTCCCTCTGTGGCAGCGGCAGAGGTCCAAGGTGAAGCCTGAGGAGTACAACGCCTTTTACAAGGAGAAGTTCAATGACTGGCAGGACCCCCTGGCCGTCATCCACACCAGCGCCGAGGGGACGGTTACCTATAAGGCCATGCTGTATATCCCGGAGAAGACCCCCTACGACTTCTACACCAGGGAGTATCAGAAGGGACTGCAGCTCTACTCCTCCGGCGTGCTTATTATGGACAAGTGCGCCGACCTGCTCCCCGACCACTTCCGCTTTGTCAAGGGCGTGGTGGACTCCGCTGACTTCTCGCTGAACATCAGCCGTGAGGTCCTTCAACACACCAGACAGCTGAAGGTGATCGCCTCCGCCCTGGAGAAGAAGATTAAAAATGAACTCCTCAAGATGCAGAAGGAGGACTTTGAAAAGTATTTGAAGTTCTGGTCCGCCTTCGGGACGCAGCTGAAGTATGGGGTGGTGTCTGACTACGGACAGCATAAGGATGTGCTCCAGGACCTGCTGCTGTTCTGGTCCTCGAAGGAGGAGAAAAATACCACGCTGGCCGCTTACAAGGACCGGATGCCCGAGGACCAGCCCTTCTACTACTACGCCTGCGGGGAGAGTGTGGAGAAAATTGCCAAGCTGCCCCAGGTGGAGCGCATCCTGGATAAGGGATATGAGATTCTTTACTGTACCGAGGATGTGGACGACTTTGTGATGAAGGGCCTGCGGGAGATGGACGGCAAGGAGTTCAAATCTGTTACCGAGGAGGACGCCCTGCCCCAGACGGATGAGGAGAAGAAGGCCGCCGAGGAGAAGGCGGAGGCCGGCAAGCCGGTGCTGGAGGCCGTAAAGGAGGCCCTGGGAGACCAGGTGAAGGAGGTGCGTATCTCCTCTATCCTCAAGTCGGGGGCCTGCTGCCTGTCTGCCGACGGGCCCGTCTCCATCGAGATGGAGCGGTATATGCGCAAGGTGGAGGGCGGTCAGCCCATGAGGGCCGACCGGGTGTTGGAGCTCAACGCTGACTCCACCCCCTTCGCCGCCCTGAAAAGGGCGGTGGATGCCGGGGACAAAGGCACTGTGGAAAAGTATGCCAAGGTCCTCTACGCCCAGGCCCTGCTCCTGGCCGACCTGCCCCTGGAGGACCCGGCGGAGTATACCCAGCTGGTCTGTTCGTTGATGGTCTGATAGAAAAAACGGAACGCCCAAGGCGTTCCGTTTTTTTGTTTTATGAGATTACTTTCTGGTGGGAACATGCCAGATATCCCGGGCATAGTCCTGGATGGAGCGGTCGGCGGCAAAGATGCCGGAGCGGGCGATATTGATCAGGGACATCTGATTCCAGAGGCGGCGGTCGCCGTATGCGGCCAGGGCGCGCTGGTGGGCATCGCAGTAGCTGTCGAAATCAGCGAGCAGCATATACTCGTCGGCCTGGCTGCCGCCCTCGCCGAAGAGAAGGCGGTTGGACAGGGAGGAGTAGGGCACGCCGTCAGCAAAGCCGGAGGTGACCTGGTCGAGAATCCGCTTCAGATTCTGGTCGTGGAGGTAAATCTCGTGGGGGCGGTAGCCGTCCCGCTTGCGCTGGTTCACCTGCTCGGTGGTAAGGCCAAAGAGGAAGATGTTTTCGTCTCCCAGCTGCTGGTGCATCTCTACATTCGCGCCGTCCAGGGTGCCGATGGTGAGCGCTCCGTTCATCATGAACTTCATGTTTCCGGTGCCGCTGGCCTCCTTGCCGGCGGTGGAGATCTGCTCGGAGATCTCGGAGGCGGGCATCAGCTTCTCAGCCAGAGAGACCCGGTAGTTTTCCAGGAAGACCACCTGGAGCTTGTCTTTGCAGATGGGGTCGTTGGCGATTTGGGCGGACAGGGAGTTGATAAGCTGGATGATCTCCTTGGCCACGCGGTAGCCGGGGGCCGCCTTGGCGCCGAAGAGATAGGTCTGGGGGGTGAACTCCATATTGGGGTTGTCCCGCAGCTGGTTGTACAGGTGGATGATGTGAAGGACGTTGAGGAGCTGGCGCTTGTACTCATGGAGGCGCTTTACCTGGACGTCGAAAATGGCGCCGGTGTTCAGCACCACGCCGGATTCCCGCGCTACATAGGAGGCAAAGCGGCGCTTGTTCTCCTCCTTGATGGCTTCAAGCGTCTGGAGGACAGTGGAATCGTCCTTGTATTTTTCAAGGTCGCGCAGGGCATCGGGGTGGAGGAGGTAGCGGTCGCTGCCAGTACACTCCCGGATCAGGGCGTCCAGCTTGGGGTTGATTTGAGACAGCCAGCGGCGGTGGTCGATGCCGTTGGTCACATTTTTAAACTTGACAGGCTGCGCCTGGTAGGCGTCCTGGAAGACATCCCGCTTTAAAATTTCGGTGTGGAGGGCGGATACGCCGTTGATGGCCTGGCAGGCGCAGACGCACAGATTGGCCATGCGCACCTCGCCCCCCCAGATGATGGCCATATGGGCGATCTTGCCAGTATCGCCGCCGTAGCGGCGCTCCAGCTCGCTCTGGTAGCGGCTGGCAATTTCCTTCAGGATCTGCCAGATGCGGGGCAGAAGGTCCTCGATGAGCTTCTGGGGCCAGCGCTCCAGCGCCTCCGCCAGAACCGTGTGGTTGGTGTAGCACACCGCGTCGGTGACAATATGCCAGGCCTCGTCCCAGCCGTAGCCCTCCTGGTCCAGGAAAATGCGCATCAGCTCGGGGATGACCAGCGTGGGGTGGGTGTCGTTGATCTGGATGACGTGCTTTCGGGCAAAGTTGCGCAGGGTGCCGTATTGGGCCTTGTGCTGGCGGACGATGGACTGAATGGTGGCGGAGACAAAGAAATACTGCTGCTTGAGACGCAGGGACTTGCCCTCGTAGTGGTTGTCGTCGGGATAGAGGACCTTGGCGATGACCTCGGCCATGGCCTGCTGCTCTACCGCCTTGAGGTATTCGCCCCGGGAGTACAGCGACATGTCCACAGGCAGGGGGCTCTTGGCGTCCCACAGGCGCAGGGTGTTGGTGTGCTTGGTCTGGTAGCCGGCAATTTTCATGTCCCGGGGAATCGCCAAAACGGCGGTGTAGCCCACGTGCTCCGGGTGGTTGATTCCATGCTCGTCCCAGTTGTCTACGATTTGACCGCCGAAGCGGACCTCCTCGGCCTCCTCCATCTTGGGGATCAGCCAGGCGTCGCCCAGGCCCAGCCAGTTGTCGGCCAGCTCTACCTGCTTGCCGTCTACGATCTTCTGCTTGAAAATGCCCAGCTCATAGCAGATGGAGTAGCCGGTGGCGGGAATCTCCAGGGTGGTCATGGAGTCCAGATAGCAGGCGGCCAGACGGCCCAGACCGCCGTTGCCCAGGCCGGCGTCAGGCTCGGACTCGAAGAGGTCGGAGGAGGAGAAGCCCATGTCCTCCAGGACCTCCTTTAAGGTGCCCAGCAGCCCCAGATTGTAGGCGTTTTTTTCCAGGGAGCGGCCCATGAGAAACTCCAGAGACAGGTAGTGGACCTGCCGCTGCTGCTTCTCCCAGATTTCGTTGCTTGTGGTCATGCGGTGGCGGGACATGATGTCACGCAGGACCAGTGCACAGGCCTTAAACATATGGTTATTGTTGGCTGTCTCTACGGTGTAGCCGAAGTTGCGCTGGAGCTTGCCGGTGATCATCTCAGTGAGCTGCTCCTTGGTATATTCAGGGGAAGGATTTGTCATAACAGCGCCTCCTGTTTCGTTTCTATCATAGAGCGCTTTGTGCGCTCTCACAATTACTAATTTTAACAGATTTTTGAAGGAGCGTCAACCTAAAAAACAGCCCCGGCCTTTTGGCCGGGGCTGTTGGACAGAGAAGGAATCAGCCCAGGATACGCTGGTAGACATCCAGATACTGTTTGGCGGAGACGCTCCAGGAGAAGTCGGCGGACATGCCCTCCTTCTGGAGGCCGCGCCAGGCCTTTTTATCGGTATTGTACAGATCAACTGCCTCACGCAGGACCCAGACCATGTCGCCGGCGCTGATATTGGAGAAGCTGAAGCCCCGGCCCGTGCCCTCGTACTTGTTGTAGGGGGTGACGGTGTCCTTCAGGCCGCCGGTCTCCCGGACCACGGGGATGGTGCCAAAGCGCATGGCGATCATCTGGCTCAGGCCGCAGGGCTCGGAGACAGAGGGCATCAGGAAGATGTCCGCACCGGCGTAGATCATGTTGGACAGCGGGGCGGAATAGGTGAGCTGGGCGGCGAAGCGGCCGGGATACTGGCCCTGGGCGTGGCGGAAGGCCTCTTCATACTGCCAGTCGCCGGTGCCCAGCACCACCATCTGCACGCCCTTGCTGCCCAGACCCATGATGTCGTGGAGGGCGTCAGTGACCATGGAAAAGCCCTTGTGGCCCACCAGGCGGGAGACACAGGCGACGAGGGGGATATCCGGGTCCTCGGTCAGGCCGACGGCGCGCTGGAGGGCCTGCTTGCAGGCGGCCTTGCCCTTGAGCAGGGTCTTCTGGGTGAAGTTGGCGGCCAGACCCTCCATCTTGGCCGGGTCGTACAGGGCCACGTCAATGCCGTTGAGGATGCCCTCCAGCTTGCCGCTCTGCTGGTTGATGACCCCGTCCAGGCCGTGGGCGTAGAAGGGGGTGCGCAGCTCCTGGGCGTAGGTGGGGGAGACGGTGGTGACGAAGTTGGAGGCCATAATGGCGCCCTTCATCAGGTTTACGTCCCGGTGGTAGGCCAGCATCCCCTCGTTAAAGTAGCTGCGGTCCAGGCCGATGACGTCCTGGAGGACCTGGTCGCCGTAGCGGCCCTGATACTCGATGTTGTGGATGGTGTATACCGTTTTGGCCCCCGCCAGCTCGGGAATACGGTATTTCTCCTCCAGGAGGTAGACGGGGACGAGGGCGGTCTGCCAGTCGTTGCAGTGGATGATGTCGGGAGACCAGCCCAGCTGGCCCGGAGCCTCGATGACCGCCCGGGAGAAGTAGGCGAAGCGCTCGCAGTCGTCAAAGTGGCCGTAGAGCTGCCAGCGCTTGAAGTAGTACTCGTTGTCTACAAACCAGAAGATGACGCCCTGGTACTCCACCTGGAACACACCGCAGTAGACCTGCCGCCAGGCCAGAGTGACATTGAAGTACTTCAGGAAGGTCATTTTTGCCCGCCAGTCCTCGCTGATGCCCTCGTAGAGCGGGAGGATTACCTTGACCTCGTGGCCCTCGGCCGCCAGGGCCTGGGGCAGGGATCCGGCCACATCGGCCAGCCCGCCGGTTTTGATGAAGGGGGCGGCCTCGGAGGTTGCAAATAGGATTTTCATAGAAATCACCTTTTCCAAAAATTATTGGGGGATTTTCGTTGTAGGGCGCGACCACTGGGCGCGCCGCGGTGCTGTGAGCCATCAGACGGGG